>NZ_JBEZKL010000085.1:0-31695 GCF_040704695.1 Streptomyces sp. NPDC048411 | reverse complement strand
GGCAGCCCCCCACTAAGAGTGGGCGCATGCCCACTCTACCGCCGACCCGAGCGAGTCTTTCCGGGAGCGAGCCTCATCAATACCGGCAGGCAGCGGATTCGTTCGGCACAGACGCCGAACGGTATAACCGGACCCGGCCCCGCTATCCCGACGCCATGGTGGACCGGATCGTCGTCGGCAGCCCCGGCTCCGACGTCCTCGACGTCGGCTGTGGTACCGGAATCGCCGCCCGGCAGTTCCAGGCGGCCGGCTGCAGGGTGCTCGGGGTCGAGCCCGACGCGCGGATGGCCGACCGGGCGCGGCGTCTCGGGGTCGAGGTTGAGGTCGCGGCATTTGAAGCCTGGGACCCGGCCGGGCGGGCATTCGATGCGGTCGTCGCCGGCCAGGCCTGGCACTGGATCGACCCCGTCGCGGCAGCGGTCAAGGCCGCGCAGGTGCTGCGCCCCGACGGCCGACTGGCGGCGTTTTGGAACGTGTTCCAGCTTCCGTCCTGCGTTGCGGAAGCCGTCGCCGCGGTCTGCCGACGGGTGATGCCCGACTCGCCGTTCAACGTCCAGGCGATGACGAAGCCGGCCCTGAACGGGTATCAGGTGCTTTTCACCAAGGCCGCAGACGGGATTCGAGAGGCGGGCGGGTTCAGCGAACCGGAGCTGTGGCGATTCGACTGGGAGTGGTCCTACACCCGGGACACGTGGCTGGACCAGATGCCCACCCAGGGCGCCTTCACCCGGCTCCCATCGGACAAGCTGGCGGAGGTGCTGGAGGGTGTCGGGGTGGCCATCGACTCGATGGGTGGCAGCTTCACGATGCGTTACGCATCAGTGGCGGTCACCGCGGCGCGAACCGACGCCGCCTGAACCGGCTTCACAGCCTGTCCGCAGCCGGCGGGGACGCCGGCCCGGACCAGGATCCGGCCGGCCCAAGCCTGCCAGGTTCGGATGCCCGGCTTCATCCGCAGCTTCCCGTCCCCGAACAGGGGCAGCGGGACGACGTCAAGGGCGTTGCCCCCCTGCCCCTGCCGCTGAGCAACCTCACTCCCGAGCGGTCGACGAACCTCTCCCCGAGGATCCGCCGAGCCATCACCGACGCCCGAGTCGGCCAGAACCGCCGAGGTACAGCGACGATGTGGTCGCCCACCTGGCTGCGTAGGTGAGATAGGGAGAACGTCTGTAGACGAGTTGCGGGAGCAGTCGCTTGTTGCTGGTGTCCGGAATGTTGATGAGATGTGGAAACGCTTGCCTGGCGTGTCGGCGTCAGTCGATGGCCGACGGAGGTTGCGCGATCGATACGTGAGCGTCGCCTCTCAGCGTCGGGTCGCCGTCGGCGGAGTGGCGACGCCGTTCAGGCAGTGGTCGAGGAGTGCGTGCATGCGGAGGAGGGGGAGGGACGGGTTGGCTGCGGCTCCCTCTGCGGTGCGGGGGTCGGTGAGGAGGGTTTCCAGGGTCTCCGGTGTCAGGTTCGGGTTGGCGGCTGCTGCCCGGCGTACCGCATCGTCGGGGTCTTCCACCGGAGGTTCGGGCAGGGTGGGGTCGGCTGCGGCCAGGGCTCGTACGTCGGGATCCGGGTGGCCGATGAGGTGGTTCCAGCCGGTGCGGGGGAACGCGGGCAGGGTCAGCAAGTGGGGGCGGTGGTCCGGGTGGGTGACGAAGACGTCCAGGAGGAGGTGTGGCGGAGCCAGCGGGTGGTGACAGGCCAGCCGGATCCGTACCTCCTCGTCGTCGTCCCGTGCGAGTGTCCCGACAAGGTCTGCGGGCAGGCCGGGCCATCTCGCCGCAACCCGGCGGAGTACCGGCTCCTCGGACACCGCGCAGGCGGCGAACCAGTCGGGCGACGGCCCGGTGGCCGGCTCGGCTGGGCAGGGGCAGTCCGGACCATGTCCAATGACCCGGTCGATCGCCCCGTGCTCGGCCCAGGTACGGGAGAAGGGATGGAGGCGGGCATGCATCCGCACGTCCTCGTCCGGATCCTCCCTCAGCTCCGCCGCCAGGTCCGGTCCCAGGTCGGGGCGGGTGGCGACCGCCGCGCGAACCCTCGCATCGGGGTGGCGGGCCAGCCGGGCGACGACGTCGGGCGGGGTGTGCGGGTTCCAGGTCAGGGGGTACACCGTGTCGTCCGCGAAGCACTGCTCGACCAGCGCGGGTGACAGGGCGCACCTGCCGAGCACGTGCGGCTTGCTGAACACGCTGATGGACGGCAACTTGGCCTCCACCGTCTCCGGGTCCAGCTCCCAGCCGCTCTCCTGCGCCACCTTCCGGACCGAGGGGTCGGGGTCGTCGAGCAGGGCTGCCTGCTGCGCAGCGGTGAGGGAATGCCACCTCCAGGTGGCGTGTACACGGAGCTCGGGATGCTCGTGCCCGGCCATGGAGCGGTAGAAGGACAGAGGGATTTGCCGGGAGGAATCGAGCGCCGCGACGATCTCGTCTTTGGTGAGCGTGCCGTCCTCGCCCGCGTCCTGGGCGGTCAGGAGGGTGACGAGGATGTCGTCCGGCAGCGGTCGGACCCATCGGGGATAGTGACGGGGGCCGCTGGCGAGCCACCCCCGAACGATCCCCGACGGGTCCGTTGCCAAGGGGGCGAGTCGTGCGGGGTCGATGTACCGGTTGCGGGCGAGCGCGCGGCGAATCTCCCTGGCCGGGTGGTGGAGGGCTGCGTCGATGACGGCGTCGGGCAGGTCACGACCCTCGCACATCAGTAGGCCGGCCTCGCCGGCCGCTCGATCCACCAGGCGTATCAGTACGTCGGAGGGCGCCGCCGGATTGAAGGCGATGCCGCGCAGCCACGGTTCATGCAGAGAGTCGGACACCGCGTCATCCTGCCACCTCGCTTCCTGATCCGGGCCGCCCGACGGCTGCCTCATCGGCGCTAATTGGCGGCTCCGTCCCCAGGGCTTCGGCCCACGTGGCGAGGGCCTTGCTCATCATGCGCACGCTGACCGTACGCAACACACCGCCAGGCTCCGCATCCACCCCCGCCGGTGGAACGCACGACATCCGGGGCAAGTCAAGCAACCGGGCGTTGCCGAAACTCAGCTACATCGTCTTCCGTGCCCACGGGGTGCTCTCGCTCTTGAACAACAAACGCTCTCGCTATTGGGTTCTGGCACACATTTCGTGGGCGATCTTGAGTCCGGCTTCACCGGACCCAGGTGATGCGTGGGACGCGCAGTTCACATGACGCGCGCGACTCCTGCTGGCGAGAGTGAGCAAGATCTTTCGCTGTGTGCCAGAACCCGCTATTGACCGACTAAGCCGCCTACCCCAGGAACCTCTCGGTGGTCGCCACGAACCGGTCGGCGTCGTCGAGCCACGGATAGTGTCCGGCTCCGGCCTGAACGACGAGCTCGGCGTTCGGAAACAGACCGGCGAACTCGGCCATCGTGCGAGGAGGGGCACCCGGATCGACCTCTCCGGCGAGCAGGAGCACCGGCGAAGCGAACCGGGCGAGCGCGGCGCGGGTGGCGTCCGGGTCGAAAGCGCCCTCGGCACCGTAGGCAGCCACGATCTCCATGTTCATCTGCTCATCCCCAGCAGCCTGATGGGCCTGAGCCACCTCGTCCCAACGGCCGTAGGAAAACGGTGCGATGGCCTTCCAGTCGTCGCTGGTGGCCTTGCCCGCCAGTATCGCCTCCAAGGCCGCGAACGCCGCCGGGAACCACAGCTCGTCCCGGCGGAGCTGCGCAGTCTCGCGCCGGAGGTCTCCTGCGATCGTGAAGTCGACGGCACGGACGCTCGGTGTGATCAGCGCCAGTTTGCTGACGCGTTCCGGATGGCGGCCCACATACAGCGCTGCCAGATTCGCGCCGGCGCAATGTGCGAGCAGGTCCATCCGGTCCAGGCCGAGGTGCTCGCGCAGGGCTTCCAGGTCGTCGACGAGTCGGTCGCAGCGACAGGAGGCGGCGTCCTCCGGCATCTCCGACCGGCCGGTTCCCCGGAGGTCCGGCCTGATCAGCTGCCGGTGCGCGGAAAGGCCACCGAGATCGCCGAGGTATACGGAGTCCGTCGGTCCCCCGGGCAGGCAGACCACAGGATTTCCGTCGCCGAAGACGTGGTAGGCAAGCCTGGTGCCGTCATACGCGGAGAAGGCAGGCATGGCAAAGATCCTTTCAGTGGTGTTTCGGAGAGAGGTGCCGAAGGGGTACGTCGGCTTGATCCACGCAGGTCAGTGTTGTGCCTGCGGGGCGTCGAGGTCTCGGACGAGATGACGTGCGAAGAAGCGCTGTGAGCTCTCCAGCGCGAACACGGGGATGCTCATGTGGTGGCCCGGATTGGTGTCGGCACGCGTCGCCGGCGAGGCGTTGTGCCGGGCGATGAGCGGGCCGATGGGCTCGCCGGCAGACATTCGTTCCCTGATGCCTGCTACGAACTGCTCGTCCTGCTCGGTCCATTGGCGGTCGCCGTGTCCAGGCGCATCGATGGCGGCCACCGCAAAGCCGCAGCGAGTCACGTAACAGCAGGCCCCGGCCGCGAGGCCCTGGGCGCGCTTGCGGGGGCCGCCGCCATGGCCCAGCGGCACCAAGGGGCGCCTGCGAGTAGCACCCGTGGGTGACCAGAGCAGACCTGAGATGCCGTCATGGGTGAACGGACGTTCCGAGACGCCGTTCGAGGTCGTCTCCGAGGTGAAGTACATAGGTTTGTGGCCTTTCGAGATGCCTATGGGCGCTCCCAGGGCCACCTACGTCAGATGAACCGCACAGCCGCGGGGGAGGAGAGCACCCAGCCTGATACAGCGTTGATGCGTCTCACCTCCTCGGTCGGTCACGTGCACGGCGACGCTATCAGGCCCCGGCCGGGGGGAACAGGATGACGAACCTCTTGACCTCGGCTGGCGTTCGATCGACCTGGCCTCGGATGTGTTCGAGGAGTGGAAGAGCGAACCGCGTCGCCCCTGGTCCGATGGCCGATCCGGTCCTCTGCTGGTGGCTCCCGTCCTTCTGGGGAGTCCTTGAGGAGCCAAAGTCGGGTGCGGGCCGACGGGTGGTGATCGATGTCGGCCGCGCGCAGTCAGCGTGATCTCCATGCTTTCCTCAAGTGCGAGCTCGGATTCCCCGCGTTCTACGGGATTAATTGGAACGCGTTTGGGATGCGAACACGGGTCTGGTCGAGCTGCTCAGCGATCTGCGTGTCGCCCACTGGGCCGAGCGTAGGTGTTGGGTTCTGAGAGGGCGATAAGCGAGTCTTCTACCGCTTTACCTGCTTGTTTGGGTCAGGGGCGCTTCGGCCTCACCACCGCCGCGCGCTTCGCGAGCGGACCTCCCGCGGCCCACCTCCGCCGCACCCGGCGATGCCCCTCCGCCCTGGGCCCGAATTTGCTGGAGACGTGGACCTGTTCGGCTCCACGCAGCCCGTTCCCTTGCCGGCGAGCCCCATCCCTGGGGCGGACGGTGACGCCCCCCACCCCCGGGGCCCATTACCGCCGGGAGCCTGGACCTGTTCGGCTCCCGACGTTACCTCGCCCTGCTGGCGAGGGAGGAGTCGATGGAGTCCGAGGACAGCCTGTTCGGTCACAAGTCGAGCTTGCGGGACCGCCCTGCGACTCACAGGCCGGCCGACTTCGACCGGCCGGGGTTGTCGCCGAGGCATTAGGAAGTCTGGCCTTGCAATATCGAGCTTCGAAGCCTAGCCTTCTATTCATGGGACCTCGCGACGCTCTGAACCGCTCCACGGCCACTTCGATCCGGGTGGCGATGGGGATGCTCAAGCGACGTACCGGCGAGGCGCTCACGGACGGCCAGTTGACGAATCCGGAGTTGACCGTGCTGGCGCAGATCGACCGCAACGGCCCGATCACCGTCGCCGATCTGGCCCGGCTGCAGCAGATCACCCCGCAGGCAATGGGCTCGACCGTCGCGTCGCTGGAGAAGCATGGATTGGTGACGCGGTCCCCGGACCCCGACGACCGGCGGCGGTCACTGCTGACGGTCAGCAGTGCGGGCGGCGACGTCCTGCACTCCAGCCGCGACGTGATTTCCGATCGCATGGCCGCCGCGCTCGGCGAGTCGTTCACCGATGACGAGGTCGCCACCCTGGCGGCCGCGGCTCCGCTGCTGGAGCGCCTCGCCAAGCGTTTCTGACCCCCCATGCGAACCAGCCCACACGCCGAGCGTGCAGGGCCGATGGCTTGCTGCCTGGACCGCACATGAAGGAGGTGCGCATGTCATTGGCCGAAGAGCAATCGCTGACTGTGCCTGGGTACAGTGGCAACCCGCTCGACCGCTGGTAACCAGACCTCGCTCACCGAGCACGCGCCGGCCGGTCAACTGGGCACCGCGTCCAGGTTGCTGCGCACCTTCGGATACGTCGGCTCTATCGGCGCCGTCACCGCTTGGTCTTCCATCACAACGTCACTGACCACGGCGTCCACCAGATTGGCTGGATCATGACGGCCGTCAGTCTCGTTCTCGTGGCACTCACACTCGTCGACCGCACCATGCGGCCGGTCAGCCACTGACGGCCCAACCCAACGGACCGCTCAACACCAGCGATTGACCAAGGAGACACACATACCCATCACCACGATCGACCCCAACACGGCCCTCATCGTCGTCGATCTCCAGGCCGCCGCCGTCCACATGCCGACGGTTCACCCGTTCGAGGTTGTCCTGGCCAACGCGGTCAGGCTCGCTGACGCCGGAGGCGACCGGCGGCTGATGGGTACCGGCTGTTGCGTCGCGACGGTTCGGTGCTCGCAGGATCGGCCCGGTAACCGTCGAACCCGGTGACACCTTCGGCCGGAGCCGCAGGGCCGAGGGCAACACGCCGAGCCAGACGCCCCCTCATGACCTCGGCACCAGGAGACAACGCAACCCTGATCGGAAACCCCGAAGCAGAGTCTGGAAGGCTACCGCTCAGCAGCACGTGGAACGGTCCGTACGGCCCCTGCTCCAGGCCCGTCCACGGGAGTCGTCGACGTGCGGGCCTGTGAAGCACCCGCCTCAACGGGCAGGGCCACGGGGACGAAGGCAGCCCTGCTTGCAGCCGCGTCCATGTGGTGCCCGACGACAAGCACAGGTCGCCCCGAGCAGGGCCCCTACCGAATTCGAGACAGAGAGAAGAGAAGCACCGATGACTGCCGTGCACGGAACAGCGGTGAATATTCCCACCCCGGATGGCGCGGCCGACGCATACCTGGCCCATCCCGACGATGGCAGCCCCCATGCCGCTGTCCTGCTCTACATGGATGCCTTCGGCCTGCGCCCGCACCTGAAGAAGATGGCTGACCGCCTTGCTGGGGCCGGGTACACCGCGCTGGTCCCCAACGTCTTCTACCGTCATGGCCACGCCCCGGTGGTGGAGCTTCCCGACTTCATCGACCCCGTCCAGCGCCCCGACATCTTCCAGCGCATCGCCCCCATCTTGCGGTCACTCACCCCAGAGCTGGCGATGCGTGACGCTGACGCCTACCTGCGCTGGTTGGCCGCTTGCCCACAGGTTACCGACGGCCCGGTCGGCGTCACCGGATACTGCATGGGTGCAGGACTGGCCCTGCGCACCGCAGGCACCTACCCGGACCGCGTTGCCGCCGTCGCCGGCTTCCACGGCGGGCATCTGGCCCCCGACACCCCCGACAGCCCGCACCTGCTCGCCGACCGCATCACCGCGGAGGCGTACTTCGGGCACGCCGATCAGGACCAGGCAATGCCCCCCGAGCAGATCGACCGTCTCGAGAAGGCTCTCACGGCAGCAGGCGTCCGCCACCAGGGCGAGGTCTACCGAGGCGCGCACCACGGGTACACCCAGGCCGACACCGCTGCCTACAACCCCCATGCAGCCGAACGCCACTGGACGGCACTTCTGGACCTTCTCACCCGTACGCTCTGACCGACCTGGCTCCACCCCACTCCCGTGGAGCGTCGACTGAGGCGTCGGGCAAGTTCAGTGACGTCGGCTGGCTGAGAGGATTGCTGCTCATGGGCCGTTTTCATGGGGGCGCGGGGGACTGCACGCACCATCGCATCCGACGGGTAGACCTCCGTGAAGGCGAGCGGTGGATCCCCGGGCTCCCGGGGCGGCACCTCCACCGCATCACGCCATTCACCGCAGGCTCGGCTGCAGGCGCGGCGCCAGGGAAGCCGAGCTTACTTCAGCGGCCCCGCCGAGCAGGAGTTGGCCGCCGGCCTGAAAGCCGGCAGGCCCACCAAATTCCGCGTGCGACCTCCTGTGCGAGAGCGGCTACGCGCACAGCCGTCAGGGCAGAACGAGGCGCCGCCCAAGGTGCGGTTGCCGTGGGCCGGATCTCTTCGGCGACCGCATGGGTAATCCTCTGTGGTTCACGCTCAGGTCCACAGGGCTGCTCCTGCGATGTGGGCGTGTCCGGCGAATGCTGCAGCGGTATCTGACAGTCCGGTGGACCTGAGTGTGACCGGATCAGTCGAGACGGTCGTATCTGTCTGGCTCCCAGTCGGCGAACAGGGTCAGCGCCTTCTCCGTCTCGGTGCGTTCTGGCGTCGTCGCGGTGGCAGGCCACCAGTTCTCCACCTGGTGGGCGTCCACGAGGACGAAGCCGCGGTACCCGTCGAAGTCGCCGGGGTCGCTTGCCACACCGATATGGATGGGTGCGTCATCGGGCAGATCTTTGAGGGCGTCGCGCAGCTGTGCGGCGTTCCAGATTTGAGGGGTGTGCTCGAAGGTGTCGGCCATGCGCACAGGTTGCCGGAGTGGGCTGTCCAACTGGGGGAGACACGGCTGCTTACCGGGCTAAAGCGCTGATCCGGTGCAAGGGTGGGGCAACGAACAGACCATCCGCCAGGAAAGACCAAGGCTGCCGGCCGACAACGTCGAGCAACTCGCGCTCGCGTTGGGCGCTGAGGCCGGCGCGTCTTGCCCGGCTCAGACCCTCCTCGCGTTCCCAGAGCAGCGTGTCGGCCAGCAGCTCCGACCGGGGCCGATGAGGGAGACCCGCAGCGAGCGCCGCGGACCCGTTCCGGGCCGACCACCCTTCCCAGCCCGGCTTGACCAGCCACGTCGGAAGCGACTCGGCCCCCATGTACTCGGCCACGCCGTTCGTGAGCAGCCAGGCCGAGTCGGCGGTGACCACTGGACCGGTGTGCCCGCCGACAGCGCGGGACAGCTCGACCCACTCTCCGAACGGAACGACCGGACCGACAGCGTCGTATGTGCCGATGCTCCCCGTCTCCGCGGCGTCGAGCAGCCAGGCGGTGAGGTCCCGCACGTCGACTGTCTGTGTCGGCACGGCCGGCGTATCCGGAACCAGCATCGGCCCTTGCGGATCGAGTGCGGCACGGCCCACCCAGTAGCCTGACCGTCCGCTGTGATCCGCCGGGCCGCCGATGAGACCGGCGCGTGCGATGAGGAGGCGGCCGCCCACGACGGCCGTCGACGCCTGCTCGCAGGCGACCTTCGCCTCACCGTGCAACGCGCGGTCGACCTCGCTTCGATCGGTCGGAGCGTGCAGTGCGTGCCAGAGTTTTCGCCGCGGCGACGCACCCGTCGAGTGCGGCGGTTGCTGCCGGATGGTGCGGTTGAAGAAGGGCTACTGCCGCCTGTGCTGGCACCAGGCGAGCCAGGACGCCAAGGGCGAAGTCACGGTGCCGGCTCCTGCGCGACGGTGGCCCCCGCTCGCACCCTGGGACGTGCACACGCTCTGGGGCTACCTCAACCGGATCCGGCCCGTCCTGCTGGAGTGGTCCAACCCGCACAACCCCGTCGGTCGCGCCCTCATCATCGGCTCGCTGCTTTTCGCCGTCGGCGGGATGTATTTCCTCTACCATCCGGGGCTCCTCAGCGGCTCCGACAACTGGGACGGGGACGAACTGCGGTCCGGCGTGACAGCGGCGACCGCCAAGCTGTCGAGCGAGGCGCAGTTCGGGCCCGGGACCATCAACTACGAGGAGATCCTGCAGGCCGGCATCGCGGAGAAGGGCCACAGTTCCCAGGACGCGGTGACTGTCACGCTCGCCTCGGAGCCGCCGGATTCCGCCGTGTTCAACGGGGGCGCGGAACAGGCCGACTACACCGTCACCGCCGACGGCACGGACACTGCCTTCTGCCTCAAGGTCTACGCCATGAAGCGCAAGCAGGCGATGGGCTACGACTTCGTCACCACCTCCATCGGCGAGGGTGCGTGCCCCTCCGCCTGATTCCTGTTTGTCTGCCCAGACGCGGGCCGGGCTCCGAGGCCGGTCCCGCCCTCTCTTCGGCTCCTTCTCAGACCTGAGGCTTGTCTGTGGCGCACGGGTCGACGGCGACCATGCGCCGACCACACCGCTACCACCGCCGACTCCTGCGGGTGTTCTACCTCTCCGCCCAGATCGCCGCGCGCTTCTGCCCTACGTCGAAGACGTTCTACGACCGCAAGCGAGCCGAGGGCAAGAACCACAAACAGGCGATCCTCGCCCTCGCCCGCCGACGCCTCGACGTCCTGTGGGCCCTCATCCGCGACCAACGCCAATGGACAGTACGGCCGCCTCAACCGGAACCCGCTGCCGCATGACGATCACGTGCCTGTCGGCGGGACGCGGCACCCACACCTGTTGGAGTCGTTCCCGAGCACCTGCCGTAGCTTCCCAGCCATGGACACGGCTACACAGCCCGATGCAATTGAGCTGATCCGGTTGGCCGATTCCGGCCAGTGCGTCAGCGTCTGTCTGCGCTCCACCGAGCCCGCCCTCGAAAGCCTGGGCGTTCGGTACTACGACGCGGAGGCCGTCGTCACCAGCGGCTTCGTCAATGGATCTGTCTACCTAGGGTTCGACTCCGATGACATCTCCGACTGGGGCCGGCTTCTGGACGCCGTCGAGGAAGCCGAGCAGGAGGCCGACCTCGACGAGCCGTTCACCGCAGACTGGCCCCAGTCAGGCCGCACCGCCTGCCTCCGATTCATTGCCGAAGACCCCTACGTGATCGAAGTCCGTGACGGCACCGGCACCCAGATCGTCGTCTCAGTGCCACTCGGCATGGGCGAAGAGTGGATTGCCGAGTCCAGGGAGCGTCTGGCGGCTGCCCGAGCCGCTCTTGGCGTTGACGCAGAGAATCACCGTGACACACGTTTCTGACCGCGAGCTTGCACTCCCGCACCACGCTCCGGCTGCTTGACAACGACGATTGGGAATCAGTCACACTGCCATGTGACTGAGCGCTTCAGCCGATCAATTGAGCATGACGGTTGGCCATGTCCACTGCCCCGGGAAGACCGGCCGCCGGCTCAGGTGAACCGGCGGCCGGGCAGTCAGCGACGAGGTGTCCGCGCGTTCGCGTCAGACGGTGATCCGCTCGGCCTTGAGGGCGGCGGTCTCCTCGGTGGCGGCGGACGTGTTCTCCCGGGGCGCGGGGAGCACGGCCATGATCACGCCGGAGATCACGATGGTCGCCGCCCAGGCGAGCCCGTACTTGCCGATGGGAGTGCTGGAGAACGGGCCGGCGAACCAGTCGCACTTGGTGAAGGCGAGCCCGATCAGCAGGGAGACCGCCCAGGACACCATCGCCTGCCAGCAGAAGCCGCCCACGTACCAGTACCGGCTGCTCCGGCTGGTGTCCATCAGCGCGCCGGCGTCGTAGCGCACCGCAAGCGACCGACGCCGGAACATGTCCACCGCGTAGACGCCGATCCAGGCCGAGAAGGAGACGGCGAGCAGGGTCAGGAAGGTGATGAAGGAGCCCAGGAAGCTCTTGGCGACCAGCATCAGCATCAGGCCGCCGACCAGCGAGATTACGGCGTTGATGCTGACGGCCATGGCACGCGGCAGCTTTACACCCATGGTCTGGGCGGTGAAGCCGGCCGAGTACATCGAGAGGCTGTTGATCAGCATCATGCCCACGAGTGCGGTCAGCAGGTACGGCACGGCCAGCCACGTCGGCAGCAGGTCGCCGAGGAAGGCGACCGGGTCCGAGGCCTGCGCCAGACCGGGCGAGGCCGTCGCCATCACCGCACCCATCAGCACCATCGGCACCATCACCAGAGCGGCGCCCGAAACCGTCACGCCGATGATCTTTCTGCCAGAGGCGGCGTGCGGCAGATAGCGCGCGAAGTCCGGGCCGGTGGGGACCCAGCTGATGCCACCGGCGGCGATGGTCCCGATGCCGGCGATCATCATCGCGGTGGTTCCCGCGGGCTTGGAGAAGACCTCACCCCAGTGCATGGTCGCGATCAGGTAGCCCAGTACCAGGACGCTGAAGACGCCGAAGAGGTACGTTGACCAGGTGTTGCAGACGTTCAGCGCCTTCCGGCCCATGCCGGAGACCAGGAACGTACAAGCAACGAAGGCGAAGAGTGTGATGACGATCAGCGCGGTGTTGCTCTTGACGCCGAAGAGCAGGTCAAGAATGGTCAGCACGGCGTAGGCACCGGTGACGGCGTTGATCGTCTCCCAACCGAACCGAGCGACCCAGAGGATCGCGCCGGGGAACAGGTTGCCGCGCACACCGAAGGTGGCCCGCGAAAGCGTCGCGCCCGGCGCCCCACCCCACTTTCCGGAGACCGACAGCAAGCCGACCATGCCGAACGAGGCGACCGCGGCGCACACCGCGACGATCAGGACCTGCCAGAAATTCAACTGGTTGAACACCACCAGGGCCGCACCCATGGTGAGAAGCAGGACGCTGATGTTCGCCGCGACCCAGGTCGGGAAGAGTTCGCGGACTCTGCCCCGGCGCTCGTGGTCCGGGACAGGTTCGATACCGCGTGTCTCTATCGCGCCGTCGGCGGTGGACAGATTGTCCATGAGGGTGGCTCCGTGCGTGTGAAGCGGGAGATAAGTTGGGCGTATTCCACATTTATGGAACTCTTCGCGCTTAGCGCACGAATCAAGCCATCGTACTTTGATCGAGGGTCGTGTCCGCGGAGCGGTGAAAAAGGTCTCAATGCGGTAGTTCCGTGGGGAAACGGACTCGCCCGGTGTCGGCGACCTCTCAGTTGAGGGATTGGTCACGGATGAGCCGGACGTGGATCGGCCCGGCGGCGGCCGGCGGGACGGCGGCGATGCCGTCGGTGAGCGCGTCGGAACCCGGGTCGTCGCCGACCGCAAGGGTCGGCGGGAAGGCCCGCGGTGCAGAGGGCAGGTGGGTGCTCCCGACGGCCAGGACCGCGAGCGCGAAGAGCATGCCAGTGGCCATCGGCACTGCCGAGCCGTCCAGGTTCCCTCCGCCGACCGTGGCGGTGGCTGCGCAGACGGCTGCCGGACCGCCAGGCCGGACACAAGGCCGCGATGACCGGCAGGGCTGCGGTGGCGGGTGCGGAACTCGCCGCCGACGAGTTCCCGATTCAGCTCGATCCGCACAACCAGGAAGAACCCGTCACGGGCAGCCGCAGGCCGCGTACCGCCCGCTGTCTGTCAGACGAGTCCCTCCGGTCTGCCAACCGTCCTGCGCTGGGATGGCGACGGGGCCCGGGGGAGTATGGGGGGTGTCCGGAGCAGCAAGGAGACCGGCGCGACGGAAGGTCGGCAGGAGGCCCCGCGTCGGTTGACAGGCGGAGGGAGTGCCTTGCATGAACAGCATCGAATCCTTCCAGGCCGACATCAGCCGGCTGCGCCCAGGGCGTTCGCGCCCGGGTGGGCTGCTAGATCTGCTGACTGTCGCCGCGGTGGTGCTGGACGCCGACGGACGGATCGCTTTCTGGAGCCCGCAGGCCGAGGAGCTGTTCGGCTATACCGCCCAGGAGGCTCTTGGCCAGTACGCGGCACACCTGATGGTCCACGAGGAGCACCTGGATCTGGTGATCAAGCTGTTCGCCGAGGTGATGGGCACGGGCCAGAGCTGGGCCGGTGCTTTCCCCATCCGGAACAAGGACGGCACCACCCGGCTGGTTGAGATCCGCAACATGCGACTCCTGGACCACCTCGGTGACCTATACGCCTTGAGTATCGCGGCCGACCACACTGCCCTCCAGCAGGTCGAAACCGAGCTCGCGCTCTTTGAGCGGCTGGTCTCGCAGTCCCCGATCGGGCTCAAGGTCATGGACACCGACCTGCGGTACGTGACCGTCAACCCAGCCCTGGCCCGCATCAATGGCCTGCCCGCCGCCGACCACATCGGCCGGAACGTCCATGAAGCCCTGCCCTTCCTGGACACCAAGGCCATCGAGTCCGTGATGCGCCAGGTCCTGGCAACCGGTGTCCCCGTCCTGGACCGGTACGTCGTCGGCCGCACCCCCACCGAACCCGAGACCGAGCACGCGTGGTCCACCTCGTATTTCCGGCTGGAGGACCGCGCCGGGCGGGTGCTCGGGGTGGCTGCCTCGGTCGTGGACATCACCGAGCGGCACCGTGCGGCCACCGAGGCCGCACGGGCTCGGCGTCGCCTTACCCCCTCATCGCCAACGCCTCCGCTCGCGTCGGCACCACCCTGGAGGTGGACCAGACCGCCCGGGAGCTGGCCGAGGCCACGGTGCCGGAACTCGCCGATGTGGCCGCGGTCGACGTGCTCGACTCGGTCCTGGCCCTGCGCCGCTCGGCCGCGCCCGCGACCGGCCCGGAACTCTTCCGCGCCCTCGCCGTCGTAGCCGCCTATCCCACCGAGGTCGTCCGCGCCGCCGACAGGCCCGGAGACCTTGCCATGTACGGCGCCGACCGCCTGGTCACGCAGTGCGTACACACGGGTCGGCCGGTGCTGGTGCCGCACGCAACCGGACAGGATCTGCCCTGCATCGCCCGCGACCCGGCTGCCGCCGCCCTCCTGGCCCAGGCCGGCGTCCACTCGTATCTCACGGTGCCACTGATCGCCCGCGGCGAAGTCCTGGGCGCCGTGGACTTCATACGCGCTCGCAACCCGCTGCCCTTCGACGAGGACGACGCCACCCTGGCCGGTGAGCTCGCCGCCCGCGCCGCGGTGTGCATCGACAACGCGCGTTGGTTCCAGAGCGTGCGCAACACCGCGGTCACCCTCCAACGCAGCTTGCTCCCGGATCACCCTCCGCACCATGCGGGCCTGGACGTCGCCTCCCGCTATGAACCCGCCGGAGCTGCCAGTGAGGTCGGCGGGGATTGGTCCGACGTCATCTCCCTGGACGGCGACAAGACCGCCTTGGTGGTGGGTGACGTGATGGGCTGCGGGATAGACGCCGCCGCGACCATGGGTCGACTGCGCACCGCGACGTGCACGCTGGCCGATCTCGACCTCGACCCGGCACAGGTGCTCCGACAGCTCGACAAGACCACCGCACGCCTGGAGCACTACATCGCCACCTGCGTCTACGCCGTCTACGACCCGCGCCGCGCGGAGTGCCACATCGCCACAGCGGGACACGTGCCTCCCGTCCTCGTACGCGCAGGCCATCCCCCGGAACTGCTCGACCTGCCCACCGGCGTCCCCCTCGGCGTCGGTGGCGTTCCCTTCGAAGCCGGCACCGTCGGACTGGGGAACGGAGATCTGCTCGTCCTCTATACCGACGGACTGGTCGAAACCCGCGAACGTCCCATCGACGAGCGTCTGAACAGACTTCTCCAGCTGCTGGAAGGCCCCCAGCGCCCCTTGGAAGAGACATGCGACCGGCTTTTCAGCGCACTGCGGGATCCGGAGCACCACGATGACGTGGCTCTCCTCATCGCGCGTCCTCAGGCATAGCCGGCTGCGCGTCCGCCACACGGCAAAGGAGTTGGCGGGAGTTCCGCAGAGCGCCATCGTCGGACAGGGGGAGGAGGGTCCGTCGCGCGTCCCGCCTACCAGGGTGAGATCGGCTGGACGCCGATGCGGCGCCCCTCCTCGTCGAGCAGATGGCCCATGCGTTTGACCGTGTGCAGGCCGACGATGCGGTCAGTCACCGTGAGGGTGGGCAGGCGGGCGCACAGGGCGGTCTCGTGCCGCTGGATGTCACCGAGGTCGTGCACCCAGAGCGTGGCGAAGATGTTCGCGGTGCCGGTCACAGCCGCGACCAGACGGCACTCGGGCAGGGCGGCGAGGGTGCGGTGGACGGTGCCGATGTCCCGCGCGGGCACTTGGCCGAGCAGCGAGACCGGGACGGGATGCCCGGCGAGCACGGAGGCGATGTCACAGCGGAAGGTCAGGACGGCGGAGTCCGTGAGACGACGCAGGCGGCGGCGGACAGTGGCCGGGCTGGTGGCCGTCCGCTCGGCGAGTTCGGCCAGGCCGAGGCGGCCGTCGCGGACCAACTCGTCGAGCAGGGCCCGGTCGACGGGATCGAACGTGAGCGTACGGAGCGGCTCCCGTGCCCCCGCCGAGTTGCCGAGCGCCGTCAACTGGGCGGGATCCAGGGAGCGCAACCGCCAGCGGCTGCCCTCGACGTACAGCGAGGTGGCGAACAGACAGCTCACCGAGACGATGCCGGACAGCCGGTCCAGCTTCTCGTTGAGGAATCGGCTGAGCGAGGGCAGGTCCGGGGCCAGCACATCGAGGAGCAGGTCGGCGCTGCCGGGCCCGGTCAGCTCGATCGTCACCGCCTCCGGGAGCGCGCTCAACTCCGTCATCAGCCGGGATCGCTCCTGAGGAAGGCAGCGCAGCAGCACGAAGGCCGTGCAGCGGCTACGCGTGAACTCTCGCCCGGGCGCCGCGTACACCCAGGCGAGCCCCGCCCGGGTCAGCCGCTCCCAGCGCCGCGCCAGCGTGCCCGCGGTGACGCCGAGCAGCGGAGACAGCTCCGACCACGAGGCCCGGGGCCGCAGTTGGAGGGCGTTCACCAGGGCGAGATCGAGCTCGCTGGCGGTGACCGTTTCTCGCATCACAAGCACTCTCTACGTACGAATCCATGAATATTCGAGACCACGTGTATCTCGACCCGCACAGTAGCCACCACATTCGGTTCCGGCCACCAGATGATCCAGAGGTGAAGCTGTGTCCACACGCATATGGGGAACGCGACGCGGACCAGGAGCGCTGAGCTCCGGCCCGGGCATGCTTGCGACGATGGCTGTCGTCGTCCTGTTCAGCGGCATCGTCCAGGGCTATCTGACGCCGCTGCTGCCCGAGATCGGTCTGCGCCTGCACATCGGCTCCGTGGGGCAGAACAACATCTACCTCCTGTCCCAGCTGGCCTTCGCAGTGATGACGCCGCTGCTCTCCCGGCTCGGCGACCTGTACGGACACCGCAAGCTCCTGCGGGTGGCCCTCGCGATGGTGGCGGGCGGCTCGCTCCTGATCGCCGTGCGGCCGTCCGCCGTGACCCTCGCCGTCGGCGTGACGCTCCAGGGCGCCCTGGTCGGCTTCTTCCCCCTCCTCGTGGGCATCCTCCGCTCCCGGGCACCCGAGCGGAACCGAACCGGAATCTCCCTCCTCGTCGGTGTCCTGCTCATCGCGATCGGCGTGGGCGGCCTCGTGGCGGGCGCGCTCAGCGAGCGCCACGCGGAAGCCGGACTGTGGACGGCCGTCCCGGTCGCCGTCCTCGCCGTAGTGGCGGGCTTCATCCTGCCCGACAGCGACGCACCGCGCGGCGGGCGCTTCCACTACGGGGCGGCGGCGCTGCTCACCGCGGGCCTGGTGGCGCTCGTCCTGGTCCTCGCGCAGGGCAGTACGTGGGGCTGGGGCACGCCGCGCACCGTCGCGCTCGCCGCGGCGGCCCTCGCCGTCCTCGCGGCCTGGGTGGCGGTCGAGCGGCGGTCCGAGCATCCCCTGGTCAGCGTGCGGTTGCTGAGCAATCCGCGCCTCGCGGTGGTCAGCGGATACACCTTCTGCGCCGCGTTCGGCACGATCGGCTTCCTCGGCGCCAACGCCCTCTTCCTGGGCGCCTCACCGTCCGCGACCGGCTACGGGATGGGCCTGGGACCGCAGGCCATCGCCACCATCGCGCTGGCCATGGTGACCGCCGGATTCGCCGGCTCCACGCTGACTCCCCGTCTCGCCCGGAGGATCGGCGATCGCGCTGTGCTCGCCTCGGGCGGTGGCCTCATCGCGCTCGGCTTCCTGGGGATGGCCCTCTTCCACGAGACCCTCGCCCAGTACGTGGTCTGCGCCCTCGTCGTGGGGCTTGCGACCGGACTCTTCGAGTCGATCACGCGGACCCTGTCGGCGGAGGTCGTCGAGGAACAGGAGACCGCTCTTGCCGTCGGCCTCAACGAACTGGCTCTCTCCCTCGGTGCGGCCATCGGCGCTGCCGTGATCGGCGCGTTCTTCGCGGCCCACGCCGTGCGTGGCACCACGCGCATCGCCGAGTCCGGCTACCTGTGGGGCTGGGGTGCGTGCGCCTTCGCGGCTCTGGTCGGCATGGCCCTCAGCCTGCGCTATAGCAGTCCACGCGAGGCCGACGCGACGTACGGACAGAAGCCGGTGCAGAGCGGAGAACTCGCATGACGCTCATCCCGGGCATGCACAGGACGGTGACCGAAGCGGTGCGCTCCTGGAGCGAACGGCTCGTGGCCCTCAGCCACGGACTGCACGACGAACCCGAGACCGCTCTCCAGGAACACCGCTCTGCGGCCAGGATCTCCGGCCTCCTGGAGACGGCCGGCTTCGCCGTCGCCCGGGGCGTCGCCGACCTCCCCACTGCCCTCGTCGCCACCCGCGGATCCGGCGACCTCGTCATCGGGTTCTGCGCCGAATACGACGCCCTGCCCGGCATCGGCCACGCCTGCGGGCACAACGTCAACGGAGCCGCGGCCGTCGGCGCCGCGCTCGCACTTGCCGCCGTGGCGGACGAACTCGACCTGACGGTCAAACTGATCGGCACTCCCGCCGAGGAGGACATCGGAGGAAAGGTTCTCCTCCTCGATGCCGGAGTCTTCGACGACGTGGCTGCGGCGATGATGGTGCACGCTGCCCCCGACGACAGCGTCGGCGCCTCCTCGCTGGCCATCGGGTCCTGGGACATCACCTACCGCGGCAAGCCCTCGCACGCCGCGCTCGCCCCCTGGGAAGGCATCAACGCCCTCGACGCGATGACCGTCGCCCACACCGCCGTCGGACTGCTCCGCCAGCAACTGCCGCCCGGTGTGGTCGTGCACGGCATCGTCACCGAAGGCGGCCAGGCCGTGAACGTCATCCCGGCCCGCACCCGCGCGCGCTGCGAGGTCAGGGCGCTGACCGTGGAGCAACTCGCCGAGGCGTGGCAGCGGGTGCGCGCATGCTTCGAGGCCGGGGCGCTCGCCACTGGCGCCGAGCTCGAACTGCGCTCACACGGAAGTGACTTCGCCGATCTGCGGCAGGACCCGGACATGACGGAGGCCTACGTCAAGGCAGTTGGTGAACTGGGCCGTACGGTGATGTCGCGGCACGGTGAGACGATGGCGTCGACGGACATGGGCAACGTCTCGCAGCTCATTCCCACGATCCACCCCACGATCGGCTACGACACGGGCGGTGCCAAGCAGCACACTCCCGAGTTCACCGCGTACGGCAAGAGCCCAGGAGCCGACCGGGCGGTGCTCGACGGGGCGGCCGCGCTCGCCCTGACCGGTGCCGGCCTCGCGACGTCGCAGGCCCAGCGGAGCCGACTGCTCGGCGGGGTGAGGAAGCGGCAACGGAGTCGGGAGCTGTCCGGGCGATCAGAGGCGCGAGCGTAGTTGCCGGCTCACATCGCCACCGCCGACCGGATGTCATCCGAAGATGTTCAACCGTCGCGCCCGCACCGTGGTTTCCGACATCGATGGCACGCTCTGCTTTGATCATTTCCCTTGTCGCCGGTGCGGCCTCGCTGGGCCGGCCGACCACGTCGCCGGGGTCAACGTGCGCAACCGCGCACGCTCGGCGTGGGTATTCGTCAACATGCCCGATCCGCTCCCGGCCCGAGCCGGGTGCGGTAGATGTGACCCGTGACCGCCCTGTCGTAGGGGGCAGTCGGGAGCATAAGCAAAGCCGCATCGAACCGAGTCAGCAAGCTTGGTCGTTTACGGCCGAGTAGTTGACGAGAGCCAGTCGGTGTAATGGGTGGGGGCGATGCGGGCGTCGTTCCGGGCGGTGAGGACATCACCGTGGACGACGGCGAACATGCCGGCGGTGTCATCGGTGACGACAGAGCGCCCGTCGCCCTTGGCGGCGAGGGTGAGCCGGCCGAGTTCGTCAAGGGGATAGACGTCGGGGCCCGCGATCTGGAGGACGCCATTGAGCGGGGTGCCGGCGGCGACTTCGGCGACGATGCGGGAGACATCCGCGGCGGCGATCGGCTGGAGTGGCGTACGCGGCAGGCGGACGGTCTCGCCTTCGGTGGTCTCGGACATCACTGCGTCGATGAACTCCATGAATTGCGTGGCGCGGACGATGGAGTACGGGATCGGGCCGGCCTTGAGGATGTCTTCCTGAAGCACCTTCGCCCGGTAGTAGTCGAGGTCGGGCACCTTGTCCATGCCGACGATGGAGAGGATGACGAAGTGCCCGATGCGGCCGTTCTCACTCGCGGCGAGGAGGTTGTCCATCGAGGTCCGGAAGAAGGCGGGCGAGGCGTCGTCGAAGGTCGGGGAATTCGTCAGGTTGATGACGGTGTCGGCGCCCGCCACGGCATCATCCAGGCCCTGGCCGGTGATGACGTTCACGCCCGTGGACAGGGAATGCGGGACGGCCTGGTGGCCGGCCGCGTTCAGGTTCTTCACGACCAGCGACCCGATCAGCCCGGTTCCGCCGATGACTGCGAACTTCATTGCATGGTCCTTTCACCGATGGCCATGTCCGATATGTGTCTTGGTGGCGCTAACTTCACCCAGGCCGCGCGGCTGGCGCAACCGCACGGCGACTCGCCCACCTATCTCGCCAAGCAGCCCCAGTCCTCTCGCGCGCTGGGCTCATACATTCATCGCAGGGAAGGTGGGCGGCTACTCCCGCGAGCGGAGGCCCTTCCCGAGGTGGCACGAGACGGTGCTGCGCCATCGTGACGTGAACCGCGTCCAGGCGGGTGATCGCGCAGGCCCATGCCGCTGGTCGCCTTGCGTTGGGGTGGGGCCGAGCACAGCCTCGTAACGTCCAGGAGAGACGCCCAACACAGCGCGAGGAGTAATCGACCATGGCGGTATGTGAAGTCTGTAGCAATGACTACGAGAAGGCATTCGAGGTGCGTGCGGACGGGGTTCTTCACATCTTCGACAGCCTTGAGTGCGCAGCCCAACGGATCGCTCCGTCCTGCGAAAACTGTCAATGCCGGATCTTGGGGCACGGTCTCCAGGCGAACGGCCAGTTCTTCTGCTGCGCCCACTGCGCACGCCAGAAAGGCCACGCACAACTCGTTGACCACGCTTGAGCGAATGCCAGATTCCTGCCTGCAGCAGGTCGCCTCGGTGTTCGGTTACGGACAGCCGCGCCGCGAATCGTCATGGCCGGCGAAGCCGCCCGTGAATTTGTCGAGTGGCAGCGGCGGGGAATGGTGCTCTTTCGTCCGCCGGATGGTCCCGGTGGCGCGGGCTGAAAAGCGGCCCATCGTGCCGGCACACTGATCCTCCGGCACGACCGCACGACCGCACGACCGCACGACCGCACGGCCCCGCCCCCGGGCCGACGCCATCCCACGCTGCGAGCGATGCCGCGGGCCAGATCCATGAAATCCAGCAGTCGGGCGGCGAACCCCCGGGGACGGGTGTCTCATACCGAACGGCCTGGGCGCGTCGCCGCGCGACTGCGATGCTGATGACGGGGGCGAACGGGGCCACCTTTCGGCCGCCCAAAGGGCGGACTCCCTTACTGGCGTAGCTGTCCGTCGACAGCGTCAGGGGACCGCGTCAGGCCGTCAGCACGGTTTATGCCTGGCCCCCGTGGTGCCCCCGTGGTGCCGAACCTGGGGAACCCACTCACCCAGCAGCACCAGTTTGCACGCCATGGCCTGCCGGATGACCTCTGCCTGCACATCCGGGATGACTGCCCTCGCCGGGGCGTGGAGTCAACCGGCAGGGAGGAAGCGCTGCATCGGGTGAGGTGTCGTGCCTCACCCGATGCGGTCGAAATGCTCAGCCGGCTGCGTTCAGAACGTCACGATGTTCTGGTTCGAGGGATCCGGCCGCATGCACCGCCGATCCGAGGGCAAGGCCGAGCGCTTCCGCGCTTTCGCCGGCATTGCCGCGGCCCCCATGTGCCACCGACGCCTCGTCGTGTTGGCCGGTGCCGCCTCGGCCTGCCTGCCGCAGGGTGTCCGCGGTGCGACGAACGGCGCGCGATCGAGATGCAACTCTCGGGTTGCGCGTGAGGTGGCTACGTGCAACTCTGGAGTTGCACCCAATGGCGACAGTGAAGGAGTCCCCTCATGAGCGAGGATCGGATCGAACGCGAAACCCTGATCGAGGCACGCGTGGAGCGGGTCTGGTCGCTGGTGGCCGACCCCGGGTTCTGGGTGGCCGACAAGGCGAACCTGCCCGGCATCGCGGCCAAAGAAGGCGAGTCGGTGGTGGCGAAGAATGCCGAATACGGCGACTTCCCGGTGCGCGTGGAGAAGGTCGAGCCGCCGACGTACGTGGCGTACCGCTGGGCCAGCGCGTTCCCCGGCGAAGAGCTGCGCGAGGACAACAGCACCCTCGTGGAGTTCACGTTGACCCCGGAAGGCGACAAGACGCGGCTCCGCGTCGTCGAGAGCGGATTCGCGGCACTGGCCGGGTCCGAGGAACTGCGCAGCAAGGCGGTGAAGGACAACACCGGCGGCTGGCCCCAGGTGTTCGATGCGCTCAAGACGCGTGCCGAACAGTCCGCGTGACAGACGAACGTCGCGGCGGCGAGGCGGTCGACAGCGTTCTCGTCGCGCTGGCCGACCCGACGCGACGGCAACTGCTTGATCTGCTTGCCGCGCAGGGCGAGGTCACCGCTACGAAGCTCGCCGAACGAGTGCCCGTCTCGCGGCAGGCGGTGGTCAAGCACCTCGCCGTCCTGGACGCCGCAGGGCTGGTTTCCGGCCGCCGGGTCGGACGCGAGGTGCGGTACGCGGTGCAGCCCGCGGCGCTGGACGCGACGGCGCGGTGGATGGCCGCGCTCGCGGCCGACTGGGATCGGCGGCTGGCGGACATCAAGCGCATCGCTGAGGCAGCGGAGCGGGATTCGCGCTAATGCGCTGATCACGGACGTTCACGGGGTGGGACGCCACGCCACCCGGTCTGCCGGTTGGGTGGCGTGGCGTCCATGTGGCAGTGGGCCGGCGTCTGCTGACGTCCGGGCTTTGACGATCTACGGAAGGAACGTGTGATGCTCCTCAACGGCAAGGTTGCCGTGGTCTTCGGCGCTGGCGGCACGGTGGGTGGTGCCGTCGCGCGTGAGTTCGCCGAGGAAGGCGCGACAGTCTTCCTCAGCGATCGTACGTCGACGTCCGTGGAGGACGTCCAGCGCGAGATTGTTGGCAAGGGGGGCGCCGCTCACGTCGCGCAGGTCGACGCCACCCATGAGTCCGACGTCGAGGGCTACCTCGCCGAGGTTGCCGGTCGGGCCGGGGCGCCGGATGTGGTGCTGAACGCGATCGGTATCCAGGCGGTACAGGGTGTTCCACTGCTCGAACTTTCCCTTGCCGACTTCGTGTCCCCGATCACGACCTGGGCGTCGTCGCAATTCCTCACCTCGCGCATCGCCGGACGACACATGGTCCAGCGGGGTTCGGGTGCCATTCTCACGCTCTCCGCGTCGCCGGCCACGCTGGCCATCGCGGGGACCGGCGGATTCGCGGTCGCCTGCGCGAGCGTCGAGGCGCTCAGCCGGACGCTCGCGGCCGAACTCGGACCGGTCGGCGTGCGGGTCGTCTGTATGCGGCCCCACCGCATCGCCGAGACGTTCGACGCGCCGGACCTGCCCATGCCGGATGCCGAATTCCGTGCCTTCCTTGAAGGCATGACACTGCTCAAGCGCTTGCCCAGCCTGAGCGACGTGGCTCGCACCGCGGCATTCCTCGCCTCGGACGGCGCCGCCGCCATGTCGGGATCAGTGGTGAACCTGACCTGTGGCATGAGCGTGGGCTGAATCGTTGTTTCCGGCCGGCGGCGTGAACAAGGAGGTGTGGTCTCCCATCCTGCCGCCTTCCACAGGCCGGGTCCGGGTGCCGACCGCCGTCGGTGTCCACCTACCGCTGTGTCACGGTGCCTGTGGCCAACCACGTTGCCCACGGGTCCAAGCGGCCGGCGGCCATGGGACACGGACGCGTCGCCCGGCCGGAGGTGGGTGGCGGTCAGCCCTTGAGGAAGTCCAGCAGTTCCGCGTCGAAGGCCTTCTCGCGCTCGCCGACCAGGCCGTGCGGGGCGCCGGAGTGGACGATGAGGGTCGCGTCCTTGATCAGCTCGGCGGACTTGGGCGCCGAGGCGGCGAAGGGCACGATCTGGTCGTCGTCACCATGCACGATCAGCGTCGGAACATCGAAGCGCTTGAGGTCCTCGGTGAAGTCCTGCTCCGAGAACTGCTCGATGCAGTCGTACGCGCCCTTGAGGCCGACCTGCATGCTCCACATCCAAAAGGCCCGGCGCACCCCGTCCGAGCCGGCGGCCCCCGGCCTGTTGAAGCCGTAGAAGGCATCCGCGAGCTCCCAGTAGAACTGGGAGCGGTCGCCGGTGACACCCTCGCGAAGGGCGTCGAACGCCTCGATCGGCAAGCCCTCCGGGTTGGTCTCGGTCTTGAGCATCAGTGGAGGCACCGCACCCAGCAGCACAACCTTGGCGACGCGGCCGGTGCCGTGGCGGCCGATGTAGCGGGCCACCTCCCCGCCGCCGGTGGAGTGGCCGACCAGCACGACGTCGTGCAGGTCGAGGGTGTCGACCAGCTGCGCAAGGTTGTCGGCGTAGGTGTCCATGTGGTTGCCGTTCCACGGCTGGCCCGAGCGGCCGTGCCCGCGCCGGTCGTGGGCGATGGCCCGGTAGCCGTTTTCCGCGACCAAGCGGAGCTGGCCATCCCATGCGTCGGCGTTGAGAGGCCAGCCGTGGCTGAACACGACCGGCGGCCCACTGCCCCAGTCCTTGTAGAAGATCTCTGTCCCGTCAGCAGTGGTGAACGTGCTCATCGTGGTTCCTCCCGGCTGACTTCCCCGAGACTCCCACCGGCGACGGCCCCGTCCCGCTCACGACCGAGTACGTGCGGGGTCCAGCTCCTGGCACGCTTCACCGATCGCACCCACTGTCACGGATGCTGCTCACGCCCCGCTCCGGCAGTCAGTTTCGACAATAGAGCGCGACAGATCGGGGCGCCACGTTGAGCCGGATGGGGGCGTGCGGCTCTGCCGACGGGTCGACGCCGAGCAGCAGATCAGGTCGGTGCGCTGAAGCAGATGCAGACGGGCAGGCCATCGTTGATGGTGTGGTCGGTGTTGTGCCGTCTGCTGCCGGAGACAGAGGAGGCCGTCACCCTGCGTGCGCGCGTCCGTCCCGCGGGCCGAAGGCTTCGAGAGCGTCTGCGTCGGTTGCGCGCGCGTGCAGGAAGTAGTCGGCCCACTCAGCGATTTCGGGGTACGAGGAGTCCTGGCTGACCCGGGTGACGGCGGCCTTGATGTCGAAGTCGGTGATGCGCAGGTCGATGCCAGGGCCCAGGATGGCCCAGTGGGCTCCGCTCCGTCCGTAGGGCATGCCCACGCTGCCGGGATTGATCACCAGTCGGCCGTGGGCGACGCGCACGAATGGCATGTGGGTATGGCCGCAGACCACGGTGCGGATGTCGGCGTCGAGCCCACCGAACACTTCCTTCCAACGATCGAGGCGCGAGTCGACCAGGACGACCTCTTCGTCGTCCCGGGGGGTGGCGTGGCAGAACAGCACCTTGCCCAGGCCGTGCACGGGCAGGGAGAGTGATCGCGGCAGTCGACCGAGGAGGTCGAGGTGGTCCTCGCGCAGCTGTTCGGCTGCCCAGGGCGCGATCGGATCAGGGATCGAGTCGCGCTGCCCGCGGCGGTACTCCAGAAGTTCGCGGTCGGCGTTGCCACTGATCCAGACGACCCGGTCGCCGAGGCTGGTCAACAGGTCGAGGACCTGCGCCGGTTGCGGACCTGCGGTGATGTCGCCGGTGAGCACGATCTGATCAGCGGCGCTCACGTCCGGCTCGGCCAGCACGGCCTCGAGCGCGGGCAGGACCCCGTGAATGTCGGAAAGGACGGCTACTCGGTTCAGCATGGTCACCACTGTGAGGTGAAGACAGCCGGGAAGTGAGAACGTTCGCCCGACGCGAAGGCCGAGGCGGGGCCACTTGCCGTGCATGGTCACCGGAGGCGTAGTTCTTCCGGGGGCTCCGGCCTCGGTGACGATGCGGGTCGTGCTTCTGCCGAGGTAGCCGAGTGCCCGGGCGATGACGGGGGGATGACGGCGGCCGCGGGACCTCATCACCGGCCGCGGCAGGCATCTGCATCTCCGCTGTGCGGGGGCGCCTTCGCCAGTCTCCCATTATCGATCACACCGGTTCCGGGTCGGCTGTGGTCACCGGCCCGGCGAGTACCGATCCGGTCCACACGGTGAAGAGGCCGCCGCTGGGGTCGCTGATGACGGATTCGGTGCCGCCGCCGGGCGAGGCGGCCACGGGGGTTGCGGTACCTCCTGCCGCGCGTGCGGCGGCGATGACCGATTCCACGTCGTCGACCTGGAAGTGCACGTGCCAACGTGGCCGCACGCGGGGGTCGGGAGATTCCCCGACGCCGCCTCCGCGCAGAGTGGCCACAGTGTTTTTGCCCTGGCGGACGGTGACGGTGTCCTGCTCGTAGGCGTAGGTGACCTCGCAGCAGCCGGGTTCGCCGGAAGCCCAGTCGAAGATCTCGGCGTAGAAGATGGCGGCGTCGAACGCGTCGCGGGTGCGCAGCTCGAGAAAGGCCGGTGCGTTGCCGCGACCGGCCGACCAGGGAAGGGCGCGGCCTTCCCAGAAGCCGAACAGGGCCCCGTCGCGGTCGGCTGCCATCACGCCCCGGCCGAGGCCGAAGCGCACCGGACCAACGGCGATGGTGCCGCCGCGCTCACGGACCCGGCCTGCGGTGACGTCCGCGTCCGCCACGGCGAAGTACGGGCTCCACACCCCGGCCATCGGCAGACCGGGCGCCACCTCGGCCAGCCCGGCTACCGGCCGCCCCTGAACGGAGGCGACCGAGAAGCCCGTTCCCAGGCTGCCCGGGCGGAACTCCCATCCCAGGACGGCCGAGTAGAAGTCCTGTGTGGCGCGCAGGTTGCGGGTCATGCGGTTGACCCAGCATGGTGTTCCGCACACCGGAGTGACGTGGCGTGTAGGCGTCATCAGGATTCGTCTCCTCGCCCCCGCACGAAGGGCTGTCAGCGGCCGAGTGCCTCGCGCAGCTCCTGTTTGTTCATCGTCGAGCGGCCCTCGACGTGCTTCTTCTTCGCCTCTTCGTAGAGCTGGTCCTTGGTGGGCCCCTGCGGTCCGCGATGGGATCGTTCACCGCCACGTTGTGGGGCGGATTGTGGATCGCGCAGGGATGTTCTGCTCGCCGTCTTCGCCTCTCCTGAACGGGCCCGCTCCTTGTTGACGGTGCGCGCGGCGATTTCCTTCGCACGCTCCTCGGAGACACCGCGCTTCTCGGCACTCTCCTTGATGTGCTCGTACTGTCGCTCCCGCTTACGACTGGATCCTGCCGGCATCACACCGCGCCTTTCCTCCTGTCCGACCCTGCGCGCGGCAGCTTGGGTGGCGTTTCGCGCGCACCGCGCGCCACCGCATGCATTCCACGCATACGCCCACAACGCCTCGTGCGCCACCTGGGGCAGCGTCGGGCTTCCCCGGCTTGGCCCCGGAGGGAAAGGTGCCCTGCGAGCGGCATGGACGGTGGGGTGCTGCCGGCGGGGTCCCCTCGCTGCGCGACAGCCCGGAGCGGGCGCAGACTGGGGGGTATGAACCCCTACGAGGGTCTGGCAACGGTGGAACGCAGGGACGGGACCCTGGTCCGTGTGTGGGCGGAGATCACTGTCGTCCAGCGACGCGGTGCGGAAGGCACCGAGCGGTCCTGGACCGCCCGGCTGACCGCGCCCGGCGGCGAAGGGCTGCTGGTGCGGGACGCAGTCACCTTGATCCTCGACTCCGGGACCCGCTGGCCCGCCGAGGTCACCCACACCCAGCTGTCGTCCGGGCTGCACTCCCCGGGCTGGACCGAGATCCAGGGCACCGGGCCCGCCGTGGCCCGGCCAGGCGAGAACTCCGGCGGCCACGTCGTTCAGGACGATGCGCCAAAGCCCGGCGTCACGGGTCCTGGCGAGCGGCGAGGAAGCGTTCTCCGGCCCGAACCGGACCCCGACCACGACGGAACCCCCTGAAGGCCTGTGCTCATGCCGCACAGGGTGGAAAGAGCGGCCATGGGTGAGGGGTGAGTTCACGGGGTCCGCGATGCTGTGCAGGGCCACGGTGCGGCTTGAGGTCGCACGGCGTGGGCGGATACTGAGTTCCGAGGCATGGAATCGCGTACGTCCCGGCTCCGCCAAGAGGATGTGGTGCTCAGCCGCAGGGTCCCGCGGCCTGCTCAGCGCGTGGTCCAGGGACCGGCCGATGGACTCGGACGACGCCAGGGTTTCTGGAAGGTGGCACTGGGCGTCTGCGCACGCGACTTCGGCAACCCCTGCGTGTGCGAACACGCCTGCTTCTCTGAACGACGAGTTGCGAGAGTCCGGGCCGAGGCCACGCAGTCGTCGGCCCGTCACGACGACTGTCCTCGCCCTTGGCGCCCCGGCCGGGCTCGTTCAGCTGATGGAGAGGTTCGTCGTCGCCAGACCGACATGTCCGGTCACACTCCGATGAAGCTCACTGTTTCTGTCATGTCCACCCGCCCGGTACGCAGCCGTGGCACGCCTTCCTTCTCGAATCCCACCGAGACACCGCAGAACAGTGCGAGCCCGTCATCGGCGCCGACTGTCTGGCTGACAGTCTTGCGATACATCGTCCACATCACCTGGGGGCAGCTGTGCAACCCTTCCGCCCTCAGCAACAGCATGACCGTCTGCAAGTACATCCCCGCGTCCCCCCACTGTCCGGGCCCCATCGTCCGGTCGAGGTAGCAGAACAGTACGACCGGCGCCCCGAACGCCTCCGAGTTCAAGGCGGCGATCTTCATGGGCCTGTCGGGGTCGTCGCGCTCGATTCCCAGCGCTTTGTACCGCTGGGCAGCCGCGGCGGAAAAGCGGTCCAGATACGGCGAAGTCAGTTCGGCCGGGTACATCGGGTACTCCCGCTCGTCACCCGTGTCTCCCGCCAGTGCCCTGGCCGTCGCGCGCCTCTTCAGTTCGGCCAAGGGCTCACCGGTCACGACATACACATGCCACGGCTGGAGGTTCCCACTCGACGGAGCCCGCGTCGCTGCAGCCAGCACTCGTTCGAGTATCTCTTTGGATACCGGCTCATCGCTGAACGCCCGCACAGCCCGGCGACTGTCCACAGCCTCATACACATCCACGTCTTCTCGTCCTCTCACCCAACGACAACCACCTCTTTACCGTCTTCAGCACGCACAAGAGGCAACAGGTGATCCGGATCGCACTTCGATCTGCGGCAGGCGACAGCGCTGTTCCTCGGCCTGTGCATGCGATCGGCCTCCGCCTGCTCCACGAGGTGGTGGACCAGTCCGTCGGTGATCGAGCGCACCATGTCGTGGCTGTCCGGCTACCGCAGACTCAGTCCCCGATACGAGCGAAACCCCCGCAACTACCTGGCCTTTCTCGGCCTCGCCGCCGCCATCTGCTGGTACAAGCGCCATGTCCGCCTCACCACGTAGGACACGGTCTGAGACCAGCTCGGCGCGCTCGGCCTGCTCCTGGACGCTGTGGTCCTGCGGGTTCAGCACGTACCCACATCAAGCCGTCGGCGGCACCAGTGATCGCTCCCTGCATCTTCCCTGACCACGGGAACAACGTATGGGCGCTACTTCCAGCGGGTCGAGTCTGCTATTGCCCTACCCGGCCGTCGACGCATTCGCGCAGCAGATCGGCGTGCCCGCAGTGGCGGGCGTACTCCTCGATTCGGTGGACCCACAGCTCCCGGACAACGGTGCCGTCCTGACCCACCCGCGCGCCCAGATCCGGATACTCGGCCAGCACTGCGTCGGTTGCCGCCTGTTCGCGAGCAAGATCGGCGAATGCGCCCTCGACCAGCGCCTGCTCCGCAACGACTCCCTCGAAGTCGGCATCACGCGCTCCGTACAGCTTCGGTGCCGGATCTCCTGACAGAATCCAGTTGCGCCAGTCCCGCTCCACCTCGGCGAGATGGCGGACCAGCCCCAGCAAGGACATGGTCGACGGCGGCACCGACCGACGCGCCAGTTGCTCCGGATTCAAGCCCTCGCACTTCATCCGCAGAGTCAGTCGATAGCTCGCCAGGAAGCCCTGCAGCGTCGCCAACTCACCGTCGGGGCTGTCTTCGTCACTGTTGCGGGGGTCCTCGGCGGGGTCCGCCCACATGTCGGGGTAGACGCTGGCCTGGCTCCACCGCTCGGGCACGTCGCTCACTGTGTTCATCATGCTGATGATGCTGAGCAAAGGCCGACATGCAAGCGATTATTCAGGCGTGCATGCCGACGCCAGCGGGCGCAGGCGATGGCGAGCACGGTTCAGTGCAGGTCCACTTGGAATGGGTGACGACGGTCGGCGGGGCAGGCGAAGATCCGCAGGTCGCCCCATCGCCCCACGACGACTCCAGTTTCGTCATCGCTGGCCACGGTGAACAGCGGCGTCATATCGGTCTCGCACGTGCGGCAACGGAAGACCATCGGGTGCGTCAGGTGCCAGGTCGGCCAGCCTCCGAGTTTCCATCCCGCGAGACGAGTGATCGCGTCGCCGCCGTTGCCGGTCCGGCGTACCAACTCTTCCAGCGCCGGACGGAGCTCCGGCGGCAGTTGCTCCCGAAACGGGAAGTCCGTCAGCGGCTCGCCGGTGAGGGTGCAGGGCTCGGGCAGATGACCGTCCTCGGAGTGCCGTGAAGGCGAGGGAGGGGCCTCCCGTGTGGTGTCGACGTCGGCGGCTCGCCGCCATCGCACCTCCACGATGGGGCTGACGTCGGCCTGTTGCGCGGGGGGATCCCAGTGTTCGTTGGGGCACCACAGAATCTGCAGGAGGTCACGGTCGGAGGGCCACCACGGCCCCGGCATGTCTCGCTCGAAAATCTGGGCGACCGGCACCATGGCCGTGGCCGGGAGGCCCGCAGGTTCGATTTCGTCAGGCACGGCGCACGTAGGCCAGGGTTCGTCGCTCGGCCAGAGCAGCGGGCCGCCGATCGAGCTGTTCCCCGGACCCGGCTCCCCCCGCTGGGGGTGCAGCACGATGGCTTCGCGCGCAAAAGGTGCAAGGCCTGGCAGAGCGTGGAGTATCGCTTCGGTCGAAGGTCTCGGGAGGTACGTCATCGTGCCTTCTCGTCGCTGGAAAAGAATCGCTCGTAACGTACAGCTCGGCAGTGAGCCTGATGCGCAGCGGCGAGGCACTGCGGGTGATGCTGACCAATGGCTGACGCGCCGAGTCCCACCAGGACCCGTCTCCGGCCGAGCCACCCGCCGAGCCGGGGATGAACACGCCCGGCGTGACCGCCCGAAGAGCCCCTCCACAGCGGCGGCGGGCTGACAAACCCGCCGTAGTTCAGCGGCCTGGCGTGCGAAGCCGAGCTGGTACCAGGTCTCCACCGCGGACCGCATGATCCACCCGGACAACGAGCGCCGCATGGCCCAGCGAATGAATCCGCGCAAGACTATTGAACTGGTTGCCGGCCACGCCTCGTTGGCTTCCCAGCCCGGTCACGGACTTCATCGAAGCGGCCGCCTTCGGTTGGTCACGGTGCCGAAGGCGGGAGAGAGGGGGCAGACACGGGCGCCCGCTCCCGCGTGGTCCTGCCGCTGTACGACCAGCGACGGGTGGCGGCTCCGAGCCCGTGAGCAGGCGCGGGGGGGGGGGCCACCGCCGCCCGGCCGGCCCGCGGGGGTTCCCTAGCGGGGGGGGTTTAGGAGGGGTTTCGGGGGGGGGGCCCCTTCCTGGTA
>NZ_JBEZKL010000084.1:0-32203 GCF_040704695.1 Streptomyces sp. NPDC048411 | reverse complement strand
GCACACCCGTAAGCTCGCGGGCGAGGCGTAAGCGCCTTCGGGAACCCGGCATTCCCCGGCAACCCCTGGCAACTCAGGTGGGTCATGCATGCGCTTTTGGGGTGCTGCGCGCTGCGACTCGGGGGGCGGGTTCGTGCGTACGCTCTGTACGCGCCGCCTGACTGAGGCTCGTAGCGGTGGCGTCGAATCAGGCGCTGGCGTTACGCGCCCGGTTGCGAGCGGCACGGCGCTTCATTGCGCGGCGCTCGTCCTCGCTGAGGCCACCCCAGACGCCGGAGTCCTGGCCGGACTCGAGCGCCCACTGCAGGCACTGCTCCATGACGGGGCAGCGACGGCAGACGGCCTTGGCTTCCTCGATCTGCAGCAGCGCAGGACCGGTGTTGCCGATGGGGAAGAACAGCTCGGGGTCTTCCTCACGACAAACGGCGTTGTGACGCCAGTCCATGGCTGCTACCTCTCCTTGGTATTACATACACGTTGCTTGTGAATGTGAACGCTTTCACGAATCCCCCCGCAGGTGATGGGCCGACGCCCAGATGAACTGGTTGTGGTCCTGTGCAAGTGAGGAGGGGTTCTGGCTCTCAGTGGAGGCCGTTGTTGCGGGCCGTCCCGATCGCCATGTAGAGATTCGCAAACCTCGGCGGCGGATACAACCCCTTCTGGAAACTTTTTTTTGATTCCTCGGTGTCGGCTAGGTCACAGCCGTACTTCCATGGGGTGGAAGCCAGTCCAAACGTTCGAGTTAAAGGACTTTGGGCCCTTCCACTCACACAATCACACGCAGTGCACGGCGTACGCCTGTGAACGTCACACTCGTACGCAGGCCCAGGTGGTCACCGTCCATCTGGAAGGGCAGCGGGGCCTTTGAATGCAAGGTGAAGTCCGTGAGGTCATGGAGTGAAACCGCGTGCTTGCCGTGCGGGCCCCTCTCGGGGGTCGAGGTGAGCAGCTGGGTGCCGTACCGGGCGACCGCCGGAGTGGAGAGGCGCTTCAGCCCGAGGACGTCCAGAGCGGTGTCGAACGACGCCTTCGGGGACGCGTACATCGGGCGATTCCCCAGATAGGTCCAGGGGGCGGTGTTCGAAATTATGGAGAGCGCGAGATCGGTGACCGGTTCCCGGCCGGGGACGTCCAGCGTGATCACCCCGTGCCGCCGGTGCGGCTCCTCCAGGAACTGCCGGACCACCTGGCGCACGTACAGCGCATGCGTGGACCGCTTCCCGAGTTCGCGCTTCTGTTCGACGCGGCCGACCACGCCGGCGTCGAATCCGAGACCGGCACAGAACGTGAACCAGCGTTCGGGGACCGATTCGTCCTCGGTGCCCGGCGTGCCGGCCGCATATCCCAGACCGACCGTGCGTTCGGTCCGGTTGGCGAGCGCGTCCAGGATGGCGCCGGTCGCCTCCACCGCGTCGTTCGGCAGGCCGAGGGCGCGCGCGAAGACATTGGTGGAGCCGCCGGGGACCACGGCCAGGCTCGGCAGGCTGTCTATATCGGGACCGCGGTGCAGCAGACCGTTCACGACCTCGTTGACCGTGCCGTCGCCGCCGAGGGCGACGACGAGATCGATGTCGTCCGAGTCCGCGGCCCGCCGTCCCAGGTCCCGGGCATGCCCCCGGTACTCCGTGGTCACCGCCTCCAGCTTCATCTCGCTGGCGAGCGCGTGAATGAGCACGTCACGGGTACGCGCACTGGTGGTGGTAGCAGCTGGATTGACCACAAGGAGTGCACGCATGACCGCCAGACTACCTACCGTGCGGTACCGGTCTGAAGCCCCGCCCCCTGCCCTTCACGTTCAGTGACGGCCCGGCTGCGAGGGGCTCGGGCGCGGCGCCCCGGCCCGGACCCCGGCTTCGCTTTCACCGGGCCGGGATGTCAACCTGCAAGGGTGAGTACTCAGCAGAACACGCCGTCCTCGTCGCCCATGGCCGAGCCGACGAAGCCGGCCAGGATCACTCTCGTGGCCGGGCTCAATGTCCTCGAAGGGGCGGCGCTCGCCCTCGGCGGGATCTACATGCTGGTCATGGGGCTGCTCGGCCAGCCCGAGAGCCCGCAGCAGGCGGAGATGGGCGGGCTCACTCTGATCGCTCTGGGCCTGATCCCGCTGATCGCGTCCCGCGGACTGATGCGGCGGCGCAGCTGGAGTCGCGGCCCGGCGCTCATCACACAGATCATCGCGCTGCCGGTGGCCTGGACGCTGCTGCGGTCGCACGGCGCGCTGATCCCCGCCGGGATCGTCCTTGCCGCGGTTTCGCTGACGGCGCTTTTCCAGCTGGCCAGGCCGACGACCCGGGAAGCGCTCGGCATCCGGGGACCGGGCGCGACGCCGGAGGCGTGACCTCGCGGCGCGGACGCACACCGTACGGCTGCTGAACCACAGCGCCCGCAGCCCGTCCGGCTACTCCTCGACGAGCAGCCGCTCGCGCAGCTGCGCCAGCGTGCGCGCCAGCAGACGCGAGACATGCATCTGCGAAATGCCGACCTCCTGCGCGATCTGCGACTGGGTCATGTTTCCGAAGAACCGGAGCAGCAGGATGCGCTTCTCCCGGGGCGGCAGGTCCTCCAGCAGCGGCTTCAGTGACTCCCGGTACTCGACGCCCTCCAGCGCCTCGTCCTCCGAGCCCAGCGTGTCCGCAACCGCCGGGGACTCGTCGTCCGTGTCCGGCACGTCGAGCGACAGCGTGCTGTAGGCATTGGCCGATTCCAGGCCCTCCAGGACCTCTTCCTCGGAGATGCCCAGTCGCTCCGCCAGCTCGTGCACCGTGGGCGACCGACCGTGCTGCTGGGAGAGCTCGGCGGTGGCCGTGGTGAGCGAGAGGCGCAGCTCCTGCAGCCGGCGCGGCACCCGGACCGCCCAGCCCTTGTCGCGGAAGTGGCGCTTGATCTCGCCGACGACGGTCGGCGTGGCGTACGTCGAGAATTCGACGCCCCGGTCCGGGTCGAACCGGTCCACCGACTTGATCAGGCCGATGGTGGCGACCTGGGTCAGATCGTCGAGCGGCTCGCCGCGGTTGCGGAACCGGCGGGCCAGATGCTCCACGAGCGGAAGATGCATCCGCACCAGCCGGTTGCGCAGCTCGGCCTTCTCCGGCGAGCCGTCGGGAAGCTCCCGCAGCTCGTAGAAGAGCGCCCGTGCCCCGCTGCGGTCATGTGGATCGTGGTGCCCGTGCTCGCTCATCTGGCCTGCCCGCTCCGCCTGCGACTGCTCCACCGCGACCGTACGGACCACCGGCCCGTCCGCCCCGTCCACCGGATGGGGCAGGGCCTGCTGCTCCGGGATGCCTGCTGCTCGCACCACCCCTGGTCGGATCGTCTCGTCCCGCACCGGACCGTCCCCGTTCCCGTTGCTCACGCCGGCCCGGGTCCCGCGCCGCGCTGTTTGTACAGGCTGATGCTGACCGTACGGTCATCGGCGACCGTGGAGTCGACCTTGCCGGCCAGTGCGGAGAGCACCGTCCAGGCGAAGGTGTCGCGCTCCGGGGCCCGGCCGTCCGTCGTCGGGGCGGCCACGGTCACCTCAAGGGAATCGTCGACGAGCCGGAACACGCAGCTGAGGACGGAGCCCGGCACGGCCTGCTGAAGCAGGATCGCGCAGGCCTCGTCGACCGCGATGCGAAGATCCTCGATCTCGTCGAGAGTGAAGTCCAAGCGCGCTGCGAGACCGGCCGTGGCCGTACGCAGCACCGACAGGTAGGCACCCGCAGCGGGCAGCCGGACTTCCACGAAGTCCTGATTCCCGGGCTCGCCTGCGATCTGGGACACCCTCACCTCCAAGGTGGCACAAACTCATTCGAGGTTCCGGGAGGGTGCCCCGGAGCCATGCGGTACGTCTTCGGTTCTTGGTCCGGCGACGCTATCGCGATCCATGATGCCGTGTCGCCGGGACCCCATCCCAACGACTGTCACTCATGGTAAACCCATGAGTACGCACAGTGGCTAGAGGTCTGTGGCAGTCAATTACGAAGAACCGGCGCCGGTTTGACGTACCCAGGCGTCAGACGATCGAACCGTCCTCGAAGCACCAACGCCAGCTCTCTCCCGCCTCGAAGCTCCGCATGACCGGATGGCCGGTCTCCTTGAAGTGTCCCGTCGCGTGCTGCAGGGGCGACGAGTCGCAGCAGCCGACATGGCCACAGACCAGGCAGAGCCGCAGTTGCACGGGGTGGGTGCCCGCGGCAAGACATTCGGGGCATGTGGCATCGAGCGGGACAGGCTCGGGGCTCGGCAGTTCGAGAACGTGCAGGCACTCACTCATGATTGTCAGGTTACGACGGATGCGAGGACCGTGAGATGGACGCATTGCCGCTGGTGGCACTGGTCGCGGCCAGTGCCGCGATCGCGGGCGCGGCGAGGCGCACCCCGGTACCGGCCCCGCTGCTGCTGGTGACCGTGGGGCTGCTCGCCTCCTACCTGCCCGGGGTGCCGACGTACACCCTGGACGCGCACATCGTGCTGCCGCTGCTGCTGCCGCCGCTGCTCTACACGGCTGCGGTCGACAGCTCGTATCTCGATCTGCGGGCCAATATCAGGCCGATCGCCCTGCTCTCCGTCGGCTACGTCCTCTTCGCGACCTTCGCGGTCGGCTGGCTGGCGTACCGGCTCGTGCCCGACCTGCCGCTGACCGCCGCGCTGGTGCTGGGCGCCGTCATCGCGCCGCCGGACGCCGTCACGGCCGCCGCCATCGCCCGTCGGGTCGGGCTGCCCGCCCGGGTCACGACGATCCTGCAGGGCGAGTCCCTGGTGAACGACGCGACCGCGATCACCGCCTTCAAGGTGGTGCTGGCCGCAGCCGTCGGCGAGGGCATGAGCTGGGGAGCCGGGATCGGCGAGTTCTTCCTGGCCGCGGTCGGCGGTGTCGGGGTCGGCCTGGTGCTGATGGTGCCGCTGCACTGGCTCCGTACCCACCTCAGGGAACCCCTGCTGCAGAACACCCTGTCGCTGCTGATCCCCTTCGTGGCGTACGCGGCGGCGGAACGCGTGCATGCCTCCGGAGTGCTCGCCGTGGTGGTCGTCGCGCTCTACCTGGGGCACCGCTCCTGGCAGGTCGACTTCGCGACCCGGCTCCAGGAGGCGGCCGTGTGGAAGATGGTCGCCTTCATCCTGGAGTCGGCGGTTTTCGCGCTGATCGGACTGCAGCTGCCCTTCGTGCTGAAGGGGCTCGGTACGTACGCCGTCGCGGAGGCGCTCTGGTACGCGGCTGCCGTGTTCCTCGCCGTCGTCGTGGTGCGCTTCGTCTGGGTGTACCCGGCCACGTACCTGCCCCGCTGGCTCTCGCGGCGGATCAGGGAACGCGAACCGGGGACCAACTGGACCTCGCCCCTGATCGTCGGCTGGGCCGGGATGCGCGGCGTCGTCTCGCTCGCCATCGCCTTCTCCATTCCGATGGTGACGACCGCAGGGGCCCCCTTCCCGGCCCGCAACCTGGTGCTGTTCCTGACCTTCACGACCGTCATCGGCACACTGGTCATCCAGGGGCTCACCCTGCCGCTCCTGGTGCGCATCCTGAAGCTCCCCGGGCGCGACGCGCAGGCGGAGACCCTCGCCGAGGCACAGGCTCAGAGCGAGGCGTCCGCGGCCGCCGAGGCGCGCCTGGAAGAGCTCCTCCAGGACCCGCGCAACTGCCTGCCCGGACCGCTCACCGACCGGCTCCGCACCGTCCTGGAGCGCCGCCGCAACGCCGTGTGGGAGAGGCTCGGCGCCTCCAATCCGCTGACCGGGGAGTCGGCGGACGACACCTACCGCAGGCTGGCCGGCGAAATGATCGAGGCCGAGCGCACCGTCTTCGTCCGGCTGCGGGACGAGCGCCGGATCGACGACGAGATGCTGCGGAACCTGCTGCGGCGGCTGGACCTGGAGGAGGCGGCGGCCTACCGGGAGGAGTCCGACGCCCCCCAGGGCTGACCCGTGACGACAGCGGCGACCGTGGTGCCCGGAGCGAACGCGCCCTCCTGGGCGAGTGTCGTCAGTCCATAGAGCATTTTGGCGACATAGAGACGCTCGACGGGCAGCCCGTGCCGGTCCTCGAAGTCGTCGGCGAAGGCGTGCAGCTCCGGTGTCGTCCGGGCATAGCCGCCGAAGGCGAAGCGCTCGTCCAGCGACCACGCCCCGGCCGGGCCGCCGAACGCCTCCCGCTGCAGCTCCCGTACCGCGTCCCCCAGGAAGCCGCCGCGCAGCACCGGAATGCCGAGTGCCCGCTGACCGGGTGCGAGGCCCGCGGCGAGACCTGCGAGGGTGCCACCGGTGCCGCACGCCACCGCGACCACATCGGCCCGGCCGTGCAGCTCCCGCCCCAGCGCTGTGCAGCCCTGTGCGGCCAGGGCGTTGCTGCCGCCCTCCGGGACGACGACGCACTCCCCGCAGTCGCTCAGCAGCCCCGCCAGGACCGCTGGATCGGTCTTCGCGCGGTACGTCGCACGGTCCACGAAGCACAGACGCATGCCGTCCGCCGCGCACTGCGCCAGCGACGGGTTGAGCGGGCGGCCGGCCAGCTCGTCGCCGCGCACGACGCCGACGGTCGGGAAGCCGAGCAGCCGGCCGGCGGCGGCGGTGGCACGCAGATGGTTGGAGTACGCACCGCCGAAGGTCAGCACGGTGCGCCCGGCGGCGGCCGCCAGGTTGGCGGAGAGTTTGCGCCACTTGTTGCCCGGCAGATCGGGGTGGATCAGATCGTCGCGTTTGAGCAGCAGCCGCACGCCGTGCCGGGCGAAGCGCTCGTCCTCGGCCGGTTGCAGGGGTGACGGGAGCACCGGCCGCAGCCGGGAGAGGGCGGGCGGGTCGGAGGGCATGCGTCCATTGTCGCCCGGCACCCCGGTGACCCAACGGCCTCCCCCACGACAGGGAGTGGGCTCCCGGCGTCATGCGACTCCTCCCCCAAGCTCTCGGCTTCGCTTGAGCAGGGAGGGGCCCCCTTCGGCATTGTCGTCGGTCACCGACGCTCCGCGTCGACTCCGTCCGACGCCTTGCCGTCGAAGCCGCATGACGCCGCTCGATGATCCACTCCCTGTCGTGGGGAGGCGGTAAGCGGGGGCGTGCGGCTACGTCAGCCGGTCGTGGATCCGGGCGCGCAGGTAGTCCATCGTGAAGCCGCGCGGATCGACCTTGCCGGGCTCGTTCATCAGGGCTTCGAGGAAGGTGCTCGCGGACATGGGTGAGGACATGGCCGACTCCTTGTGCGTGTGGGGGAGCGAATCCTTACAGCGCTTGTACCGGAGTGCCGGGCTCCGAGCCATTCCCGGGCTCTCTGTTCGGGCGGTGTGCGAGCCGATCCGGTCAAGTCCGCGAGCACCCACGGCGGTTCAGTCCTGGGCGAGCCACAGGTCGGGACCGAACACCTCGTAGTGGATGTCGGCCGCCGGGACACCCTTGGCCAGCAGCTGGGTGCGCACGGCCCGCATGAAGGGCAGCGGACCGCAGAGGTACGCGTGCGTGCCGGGCCGGACCGGGATGCTGCCCAGGTCGACCAGGCCGGTGCGGTCGGCCGGGTGGCCGGGCTCCGGGTTCTCGTACCAGAAGTGTGCCGAGCCGTCCGGCAGCTTCGCGGTGAGCTGCGCGTGGTCGGCGCGCAGGGCGTGGTCGGCCGGGGAGCGGTCGCCGTGCACGACGGTGACCGGGGCCCGGTGGCCGGTCGCCGCGAGGTGCTCCAGCATCGACAGCATGGGGGTGCAGCCGATGCCCGCGGAGGCGAGCAGCAGCGGGGCGTCGACGGCGTCGATGACCAGATCGCCGTACGGGGCGGAGACGCGCAGCCGGTCACCGGCCCGAGTGGTGGCGTGCAGGTGCGCCGAGACCTCGCCGTCGGGCGAACCGTCGCCGTGCACCCGCTTGACGGTGATCGAGTGCAGCCGGGAACCGGGACCGCAGGTAAGGCTGTACTGCCGTATCTGCCGGGCTCCGTCGGGCAGTTCCACCTGCACGGAGACGTACTGACCGGGCCGGAAGTCGGGGGCGGGCGCGTCGTCGGCCGGGCGAAGCTGGAAGGTGGCGACGTCGTCGTTCTCCTCGATCCTCGCGACCACCTCCCATTCACGCCAGACGTCACCGGCGACGAGGCCCCGCTGGGCGTAGAGCCGGTCCTCGATGGCGATCAGGGCGTTGGCCATCAGCCAGTAGACCTCGTCCCAGGCGGCCGCGACCTCCGGCGTGACCGCGTCACCGAGCACCTCGGCGATGGCGGCGAAGAGATGAGTGTGCACCACCTCGTACTGTGCGGCGGTCACGCCGAGCGAGGCGTGCTTGTGGGCGATGCGGCTGAGCATCACGTCGGGACGGGTGTCCGGGTGCTCGACCAGCTGGGTCGCGAACGCGGCGATGGACCCGGCGAGGGCCTGGCGCTGGGCGCCGGAGGCCTGGTGGCCGCGGTTGAAGAGGTCGCGCAGCAGCTCGGGGTGGGCGTCGAAGAGTTTCCGGTAGAAGAGATCGGCGATGTCCCCGATGGCTGCGCCGACGGCGGGGAGGGTGGCACGGACGGTGGCGGTCGACGACTCGGAGAGCATCGGGCGGACTCCTCAGGATGTTGAATTGGTATTTCGGATTCTTATTTTTGGCACGGGTAAGGCCGGGCTGTGCCGGGCGGGGGGTTCAGTCGGCGGGACGGCGGCTGCTGATGCCGATCAGCAGGGGGCCGGTGGGAGAGGTGACGAGTTCGGCGACGGTGATCGGGTCGAGCGAGGCGTAGAAGGCCTCCTCCGCCAGGCGCAGGGCGCCGCGCAGTCGGCAGGCCGAGCGCAGCGGGCAGGGGGTGCTGCCCTCGCACTCGACGACATCGCCGGGCCCTTCGAGCTGGCGGACGAGTCCGCCGATCGATGCGGACCGGCCGGCTCCGGTGAGGGTGATCCCGCCGCCGCGGCCGCGTCGCGCCTCGATCAGGCCGAGGTGCTGGAGCCGGGCGACCACCTTCGCGGTGTGGGTGTACGGCACCTGCATGGTCGCCGCCACCTCCCGGGTGGTCGGCGGATCCTCGTTCTCCACGACGGCGAGGCGCATCAGTACGCGCAGCGCCACGTCGGTGAATCTCGTCAGCCGCATGACCGTCACGTTAGATAACTTGCATCGAGGATGCAAGTTATTCGCGCCCGGAGGCATCGCGGAGCGTCGTGCCCAGCCCAAAGCCCGATTAGTCACACTCTTTTGTGTAATGGCGCGCCGAGTCCCCATGCTGGAAGGCTTTTCACGCAGGTCAGCCGATGATCGAGAGGACGTCAGATGTCCGTTGGTGAAGAGGTTCAGAACGCGCAGGTATCGCCGCAGCAGAGTCTGGGCACGGCGGCCGCGCGGAACCTCGCGACGACCACCAAGTCCGCTCCGCAGATGCAGGAGATCACCTCGCGGTGGCTGCTGCGCATGCTCCCCTGGGTGCAGGTGCAGGGCGGCACATACCGGGTGAACCGCCGGCTGAGCTACTCGGTCGGAGACGGCAGGGTGACCTTCGTGCAGACCGGTGACCGGGTCACGGTGATCCCCGCGGAACTCGGCGAGCTGCCCGCCCTGCGGGACTTCGCCGACGAGGAGGTGCTCGCCGAGCTGGCCCGCCGGTGCGAACAGCGCGAGATCGCCGCGGGGCAGGTGATCGCCGCGTCCGGGGAATCGGCGGACCGGGTTTTCCTGCTGGCGCACGGCAAGGTCGAGAAGGTAGGCACCGGCCCGTACGGCGACGAGACCGTGCTCGGGGTGCACGCCGACGGGGCGTACTTCGGCGACCACTCGCTGATCGAGGGCGACGCCGTCTGGGAGTACACCGCACGTGCCGTCACGGCGTGCACGGTGCTCACGCTCAGGCGGGCGGACGTGCTCAACCTCGCCGAGAGGGCGGACTCGCTCCGCGCGCATCTCACCGGGCTGCTCAACATCCCCCACCAGCGCACCAACAAGTACGGCGAGGCGGAGATCGACCTCTCCGCGGGCCATGTCGGCGAGGCCGTCGTACCGCACACGTTCGTGGACTACGAATCTGCCCCTCGTGAGTACGAGTTGAGCGTCGCTCAGACCGTGCTGAAGGTCCACAGCCGGGTCGCCGACCTCTACAACCAGCCGATGAACCAGACCGAGCAGCAGTTGCGGCTCACGGTCGAGGCGCTCCGCGAGCGCCAGGAGCACGAGCTGATCAACAATCGCGAGTTCGGGCTGCTCAACAACTGCGACTACGGGCAGCGCCTCCAGCCGCGCGACGGCGTGCCCAGCCCCGACGACATGGACGAACTGCTCTCGCGCCGTCGCGGATCGAAGCTCTTCCTCGCGCATCCGCGGGCCATCGCCGCCTTCGGCCGCGAGTGCAGCAAGCGTGGACTGGTGCCGGAGAGTGCGGAGATCGGCGGACACCATGTGCCTGCCTGGCGCGGGGTGCCCATTTTCCCGTGCAACAAGATCCCGGTCACCGACGCCCGCACCACGTCGATCATCTGCATGCGAACGGGCGAGGCCGAGCAGGGGGTCATCGGGCTGCAGCAGACCGGCATCCCGGACGAGATCGAGCCGAGCCTCTCGGTCCGGTTCATGGGCATCGACGAGCAGGCGATCATCTCGTACCTGGTGACGGCGTACTACTCGGCGGCCGTCCTGGTGCCGGACGCCCTGGGCGTCCTGGAGAACGTCGAGGTCAGCCGCTGGCGCTGACGGCCAGGGGGCCCGGACCGGACCGCCAGGATCCGGGTCCGGGCCCGTGACGGCCTCGGCCCGTGACGGCCTCGGCCCGTGACGGCCTCGGCCCGGGGCGTGCCCGACCGGGGTGTCCCACCGCAATGACCGCGTGGAAACCACCCACTCACCGAGTCCATCCATGCCGCGGGTCCGGGTTGCTCCGGCCCCGGGTGCTCATCGAAACCACCCACGCCCCCGGTCCGGGGGTGCGCCTGACCGGGGTGCCCCGAGCCGGCGCACCCCGGTCAGGGGGTGCCCAGGGGGAGCCTGTGACCATGATCAGTACGGACGCCGCCACCGAGGGCAACGAGGCCGCGGCGCTCCTGGAATGTGCCCGGAACCTCGTAGACCCACAACTGCGGGCCGCGGTCGAATCGTTGCCCGGATCCATCCGGCGCGTGACGATGTACCACTTCGGCTGGGAGCACGCCGACGGCTCCGCGGCCGGCGGGCAGGCCGGCAAGGCGATCAGACCCGCGCTCGTCCTCGCCGCGACCAGGGCGTTGGGCGGAGACCCCGAGCGGGCGGTGCGGGCCGCCGTGTCCGTGGAACTGGTCCACAACTTCAGCCTCCTGCACGACGATGTCATCGACGAGGACCGGACCCGCAGGCACCGTCCCACGGCGTGGACGGTCTTCGGTATCCCGGCCGCCGTCATCGCGGGCGATGCCATGCTCGCCCTCGCCCACCGGCTGCTCGCCGAGGACTCCCGCCCGGTGTCGGCGCGCGCCTCGGCCCGGCTCGCCGGCTGCGTCATCGAACTGTGTGCGGGTCAGCAGGCGGACTGCTCCTTCGAGAAACGCGGCCCCGACGAGGTCTCGCTGGACGAGTGCCTTGCCATGGCCACAGCCAAGACCGGCGCCCTGCTCGGCTGCGCCTGCGCGCTCGGCGCGCTGTACGCGGGGGTGGGGGAACGGGCGGTCGGCGCGATGGACGGCTTCGGCCGGGAGGCGGGCCTCGCCTTCCAGCTCATCGACGACCTGATCGGCATCTGGGGGGACCCGATGCAGACCGGGAAGCCGGTCGGGGCGGATCTCGCCGCCCACAAGAAGTCTCTGCCGGTGGTCGCCGCACTGACCTCCCACACCCCGGCCGCGGCCGAACTCGCCGGGCTCTACCGGGGCTCGATAAACACGCCCGACGAGGTGAGCCGCGCCGCCGATGCCGTCGACCGGGCGGGCGGCCGGGACTGGGCACAGGCCTGCGCGGGGGACCGGATGGCCCGCGCCGTCCACCATCTGTCCCGGGCGGTTCCCGACCTGACCGCGGCGGGTGACCTGTTGGCCCTGGCGGAGTTCGTCACGCGTCGGACGCACTGACCGGAGGGAGGGGGCGGCGGGGGACCGGCCGGGCTCCCATCGGACACGTGCGGCGTCAACTCTAGGATTTTGTACGTAGGTTGAGGTCGCGCGAGTTCATCGGTGAGTGAGGGCGGGAGCCGGGCATGGGTGTACGGATACGGCAGGCGGACGCGGCGGACCGGGAGCAGGTCGTGCGGCTCCTGGACGAGTCGTTCCACGACGACCCGGTCAGCAGCTGGGTCTTCCCGGACGAGGCGCACCGCCGGGCCGTTCATGGAAAGTTCCTCGGCGTCTTCGTCGACGTCACACTCGCCGAAGGCCGTATCGATTTGCTGGAGGACGGAACGGCCGTCGCTTTGTGGCTGCCGGTGCCCGCCGGTGCGCCCACGGAGGAGGACCCCACCCCTGCGCTGATGCGGGCGACCGCGGACCCCGACAACGAGCGGACCGAGCTGGTCGGGAAACTGACGGGTGCGATCCATCCCCACGACCGGGCCCATGAGTACCTGCTCATGATCGGGGTGTCCCCGGAACGCCAGGGGGAGGGGATCGGGGCGGCCCTGATCGCCGAGGTGCTGGAGCGCTGCGACCGCGACGGCGTTCCCGCCTATCTGGAGGCGAGCAGCGCGCGCAGCCGCCGGCTCTACGAACGGCTCGGGTTCACCTTCATGGGCACGACCGTGGATCTTCCGGACGGCCCGGCGATGTGGCCCATGTGGCGGGAACCGCAGGCGGGCTGAGTCCCCGCGGCACGCAAGCGGAGGGCGGCAGGGGGACGCCGGCGGGCACGGGCTACAGTCCCTGCCCATGACAGACGAGTCATGGGCAGGCTGGTACCGGGACCGCCAGGGTTCCGACGCCATCATCCTCACCACCGACGGACAGCAACTCCGCATCCGGATCCGGGGCGTCGATTTCGAGGGCGAGAGCTTCGACGACCTCGGACCGGTCCCCGGAATGCCGCCGGAGAGCGGCATGTTCGCCCTGGCGGACGGCGCGCTCACCGACTGCGTGCTGGAGTGGGACCTGCCGCTGCCGGTGATCTCGGACGGCATGGTCCATCAGGCCACCCTCAGCTGCCTGCTGTCGCTGCGCCGCCCCGACGCCGATCTCCATCTGGAGCTGCACTTCGGCGGCGCGGTCTACGGTTCACGCCGGGCCGAGTGCGACTTCGCCACCGCGCTCGCCACGATCCAGCGCATCCTGCCGCCCGGAGTCCGTCTGCAGACCTGCATCGCCTGCGCGTTCTCGGACTACTTCCCGGCGCCCGGCCGTGGACTGTCCGGTGGCCTCGCCTGCTTCCGGGGTGCGAAGGACGCGTACCGGGGGGTGGCGGGCGAGGACGACGTCATCGGCCTGTGGGACCGGCGGACCGGATTCGTCCAGGAGATCTGGAGCTGCCGTGAGTTCGAGGCGCGCCCGGCGGAAGGCGCGGGGACCGGACACCGCGGTGCGTTCCCCCTCGAACACGCCTGACCACTCTCTCGCCCGACGGCATGTCGGGCGACGCGCTGTGCCCCGCACCGGGTGAACCCTCCCGGTGCGGGGCACAGCGCTTTACTGAGACTTCATTGTTCTACTAACATGCAAACAAGGAGGTTTTAGTGAACCGTAAGAATGTCGGCCGCGCGATCCTGGTCGCCCTGCCGTTCCTGCTCGCGCTCATCGTCGACCTGGCCCTCTTGGCCGCGTTCCGTGACCGGCTGCCCGGACAGTTGGCCAGCCACTTCGAGGCCGGCGGGCAGGCGAACGGCCATGTGGGCCGGACGTCGTACGTCCTCGTCACCGTCGTCCTGTTCGTGGTGACCGGCGCCTTGTGGGCCACCACGATGGTGAAGGAGAACTTCTCCGGCCGGGCCTACCGCCTGCTGGTCGCCGGGGGATACGCCTTCGCCGGATTCTTCGGCTATCTGATGGCCGCCGTGCTGATCGTGAACCTGGACGCCGGCGAAGGCGCGCCGGGTGTGTCGTTCCCGATGTGGCAGCTGGCCGCCGCCCTCGGTGCCGGCGCGCTCGCCGCCGCTCTCGGATTCGTGCTGGCCGCGCTCGGCCCCGTACCGCAGCAGCCGGACCGCGCAGCGGAGGCCATGGACGGAGAACGCATTGTGCTCGCCGACGGGGAGGTCGCCGGATGGGCACGCAGTGCCGACAGCTGGTGGCTGCCGCTCGTCTCGCTCGGACTCCTCGTCCTCGGAGTCGTCCTCTTCTTCGTCGGCAACTGGTCCGCCGCTGTTCTGCTGCTGATCGTCGGCATGATGCCGGCGAGCTTCGCCCGGCCGTACGTGAGCGTGGACCGGCGGGGCATCACCGTCTCCGGGATGCTGCCCTGGCCGCGCATCCAGGTGCCGCTCGACCGGATCGAGGCGGCGACCAGCCGGGACATCAACGCCCTTGCGGAGTACGGCGGCTGGGGCTACCGTATCCGGCCCGGACGGACTGGGGTCATGATCCGCTCAGGCGAGGGGATTGTGGCGAGGCTGGTGGACGGGCGGGAATTCGCGGTGACCGTCGACGACTCCGCGACCGGTGCCGCGCTCCTCAACACCCTGATCGACCGGCGCCGGGCGGGGCACTGACCATGCTCTTCCGGGTCGATCCCACCTCCACCGTGCCGCTCGGCGACCAGATCGCGGCCTGCGTCCGCCGGGCCGTCGCCGACGGGGCAGCGGTCCCGGGCGAGCGGCTCCCCGCCGCCCGGGTCCTTGCCGAGTCCCTCGGTGTCAACGTCCATACGGTGCTCCGCGGCTACCAGCAGCTCCGCGAGGAAGGGCTGATCGAACTGCGCCGGGGCCGGGGTGCGGTCGTCACCGGTGGCGCCTCGCCGCACCGCGCCCGGCTGCTGGAACACGTACGCAAGGTGGTCGCGGACGCACGCGAGCTGGGCATGACGGAGGACGAACTGCTGGCCCTGATCCGTGCTGAACTCGACCACACATAAAGGACGTTGCAGGCAGGGGTCAGCGCAGGCCGTCCCATCCCCAGCGCGGTGTCGGCCCGGGATCGCCGAGGTCTTCGTCGGCCGGGGACGCCGAGACATCGCGTGCGATCTGCGTGCCCCAGTCGAAGTACTCGACGACGCGGCGGCGCAGCAGCTCGTCGTCCGGCAGCTCCTTGTCGACCGCCGCCGTCATCAACTCCATCCAGCGCAGCCGCTGTGGCTCGGTGATCGACAGTCCGAGGTGGGTGCGCAACAGGGCCTGGTGGCCGCCGAGCCTCGCCGTGTAGTCGGCGGGACCGTCAAAGATCTCGGCCAGCCACACGGCGACATGCTCGATGTGCGTCGGGGTGAAGCCCGCGAAGACAGGGGCGAGCAGCGGGTCGGCCAGCGCCTCGTCGTAGAAGGTGTTGCTCAGCCGGCGCAGTACGTCGATACCGCCGACGGCCTTGTACAGCGTTTCCGGACGCTCGCTCACGCGGGTACCTCCATGGGTGGGCCCGACCCTCGCGGACCGGCGGGCCCAGCATCCATCAGGGGGCTCGGCCCCGCCGGGACCGTTCGCTGTCGGCGCATCAAGCGGGGGCACCCGTTCACCCGTTCCGTCTCCCTTCCCGCATGCCGCACCGGGCCGCCAGGCGGAGCGGCCCCGTGCGGCACCGTCCTGCGCGGCGACTGCCTCACCGCTGCCTCCCTGTCGTCCTCGGCGAGGCGGTCGCCCGCCTGGGTCCGGTGTACGGGGAACCGGAAGCGGCCTACGGGGAGGCGGCGCAGCGGGTGGCCGGGTACCACCAGTGGCTGGTGCGCCACCGCCGCCTTGCGCGGCCGCCCTGACCTCCCGCCCGGACCCGGCCGATTCCGCCCAGAGCGAGCAGCTGTTCCCAACTGCCCTGGCTGCGGGCAGAGTCGGCCCCATGAGGCTCTTGATCCTGGGCGGTACGGAATTTGTCGGGCGCGCCGTCACCGAGGCGGCGCTCGCGCGGGCCTGGCAGGTCACCGTGTTCCATCGCGGCCGTCACGCACCCCCGGCGGGCGTCACAGAGCTGTTCGGCGATCGCACCGGCGCCGACGGACTCGTGGCGCTCGCCGCCGCCGCGCGGGAGAGCGAGGGAGGGGCGCACACCTGGGACCTGGTCGTCGACACCTGGAGCGGCGCCCCCTCGGCCGTACGGGACACGGCCCGGCTGCTCGCCGGCCGTGCCGGGCAGTACGCCTATGTCTCCAGCCGTTCGGTATACGACTACCCCGCCCCGGCCGGACTCCCCGAGGACGGCCCGCTGGTGGACGGGGCCTCGCCGGACGCCGGGGCGGATGTCCCGTACCCGCAGGCCAAACGCGGCGGCGAACTGGCCGCACTCGATGCGTTCGGCGACCGCGCCCTGCTGGCCAGGGCGGGGCTGATCCTCGGGCCGTGGGAGAACATCGGCAGGCTGCCGTGGTGGCTGCGGAGGATCGCCCGCGGCGGACCGGTACTGGCCCCGGGGGCACCGGACACCCCGCTCCAGTACATCGACGCCCGCGACCTCGCCAACTGGCTGCTGGACGCGGCGGAACACGGACTGCACGGACCGTACAACGTGGTCAGCCGCCCGGGGCACGCGACCATGGGTGAGCTGTTGGACGCCTGTGTCCGTGCCACCGGCTCCGGCGCCGAACTGCGCTGGACGGCCGCCGAGAAGATCCTCGCGGCGGGCGTCGAGCCATGGAGCGACCTGCCGATCTGGCTGCCGCCGGGCGAGCTGTACGACACCATGCACCAGGGCGACGTCAGCCGGGCGCACACGGCCGGGCTGCGCTGCCGGCCGGTCGGGGAGACGGTCACGGACACCTGGGACTGGCTGTGCGGGCTGGGCGGCGTGGCGCCGCAGCGGCCGGACCGGCCCGCGGTGGGACTGGACCCGGAGACCGAGGCGAAGCTGCTGATGCCCTGAGCCGTCGTCGGCACGGTCGCGCGGTCGCAGAAGCGTTCACCCGGAGAACGCGCCGACGCGGCTCAGGGCTGTCCCACGACAGGGAGTGGGCTCCCGACGCCCTGCGATTCCGCTCGCCGCGTTGTCGTCGGTCACCGAGGCTCTCCGCCTCGACTTCCTCCTCCGCCTTGCCGTCGAAGCCGCACGACGCCGCTCGCCGATCCACTCCCTGTCGGGGGGAGGCCGATAGTTTGGCCCCATGGCCGAACTCCTGCTGCACCTCACCGAAGGCCCTCTGTGGGAGGCGGCCCGCGGGATCGGGACGTACGAGATGTCCACCCGCGGCCGCACCCTGCACGAAGAGGGCTTCATCCACTGCTCGCTGCCGCACCAGCTCCCCGGCGTGGCCGAGATGCTGTACGGCGCCGAGACCCCGGCCGACCTGGTGGTGCTCGTCATCGACCCCGCGCGGCTCTCCGTGCCCGTGCGGTACGAGTCGTTCGAGCCCGGCGGCGAGGAGTTTCCGCACATCTACGGCCCCGTCCCGGTGGACGCGGTCGTGGAGGTGCGTCCATGGCCGCACAAGGAAGGCAGCCCCGCATGAACACCACGGCCCCCACCGGCGCCCCGATCATCGCGGTCACCGGAGCGAGCGGCGCGGTCGGCGGCCGCGTCGCCGAGCGGCTCGTGCGCGCCGGCGTGCCCGTGCGGCTGCTGGGCCGTGACCCGTCCCGGCTGCCGGACCTGCCCGGCGCGGTCGCCGCTCCACCCGCCTCCTACGGCGACGGGGCGGCCATGCGTCGGGCGCTCGCCGGGGCGCACACCCTGTTCCTCGTCTCCGCGCACGAGAGCCCCGACCGGGTACGCGAACACACCACCGCCGTGGACGCGGCGGTCGCCGCCGGTGTCGAACGCATCGTGTATTTGTCCTTCCTCGGCGCCGCACCCGACGCCACGTTCACCTTCGGCCGCGACCACTGGCACACCGAGGCGCACATCCGTGTCTCCGAGGTGCGCTACACCTTCCTCCGCGACAGCTGGTACCTCGCCGGGATCCCGGCGATGACCGGGTCGGACGGAGTGCTGCGTGGCCCGGGCGGCGACGGCCGTGTCGCGGCGGTGGCGCACGAGGACATCGCGGACGCGGCGACGGCCGTCCTGCTGGCCGGCACCGGGAACGCGGACACCCGCCACGACGGGGTGACCTACGACCTCACCGGACCGGAGGCATTCACCCTCGCCGAAGCCGCCGAGGAACTGAGCCGGGCCACCGGACGGGCCATCACCTACCACCCGGAGACCCGGGAGGAGGCATACGCGTCACGGGCGCAGTACGGCGCGGCGGACTGGGAGGTCGCCGGCTGGGTGACGTCGTACGAGGCGATCGCGGCCGGCGAGATGGCCACCGTCTCGGACGCCGTACCGCGTCTGACCGGCCGCCAGGCGCAGAACCTGGCCACGTATCTCCGGGAGCATCCGGACAGCTACCGGCACCTGCTCAGGACCGACTGAACTCCCGGCGGTCCGGCGGGGACACCGGCCGGACCGGACCGGTGTGGTGAGGAAGCGCGGCGCAGCCCCCGCCCGGCGCGCACCGCGTCACCTCACGTACACGCCTGCCCGCGCCGCGGCTGCCGCGGCCTCGGCGGCGAGGTCGGCGGCCGCCGCGTCGAGGGGAGCGCCGCTGGCCAGCAGCCGGTAGTAGAGCGGGGCCGAGACCGCGCGGATCACCTCGTCGGGGTCCGTGCCCGCGGGTAGCTCGCCGCGTTCCAGGGCAGCGGTGACGCAGCCCGCCCACTCCTCGACGCGGATCGCGTAGAAGCGGTGCAGGGACTCGGCGGTGCGCGGGTCGCACGTCGCCGCGGCGATCACCGACGTGAAGAGCGGGCCCTGGCGCGCGTCGGTGAGGGTCTTCACCACGAGCAGCGCATTGGCCCTGAGGTCCTCGATCAGTGAACCCGTGTCCGTACGGGGAGAGGACTGCTCGGCCATGTCGTCGAGCAGATCGGCGATGAGGCCGGTGGGGTTGGACCAGCGCCGGTAGACGGTGGTCTTGCCGACCCCCGCACGGCGCGCGACATCGGCGAGGTCGAGGCCGTCGAAGCCGTGCTCGACCAGGGCGTCGCCCGCCGCCCGCAGGACGGATTCCCGGACCCGGGCGGTACGTCCACCGGGCCGGACGGTGCCGGGCTCCACACCCTCAGAAGTCATAACGGGTCTCCAGTTCCATTAGACGGGCTTCTCCTGCTACGGTGATCCCACCTTAACGGAACCACGGAACCGTTAAAACTCCTGCCTGAGGAAGGCACTCATGTCCGCACCCAGTACAACCCCGTCGCCGACGGTCGAAGCCGCCGCCTCCACGCAGCCCGGGAGCCGCATGACCGGGCGGCAGAAGCTCGTCCTCACCCTTCTTCTCGGCGCCCAGTTCATGATCGCCGTGGACTTCTCGATCCTGAACGTCGCACTGCCGGTCGTCGGCAAGGGGCTCGGCTTCTCCCTCGCCGACCTCCAGTGGATCGCGACCGCCTTCGCACTCGCCGCCGCGGGCTTCACGCTCCTCTTCGGGCGCGTCGCGGACATCGTCGGGCGCAAGCGGCTGTTGCTCGGCGGGATGGCCGTCCTCGGCGCCTCCTCCCTCCTCGGTGGACTCGCCACCTCGCCCGAAGTCCTGCTCTTCGCGCGCGTGCTGCAGGGTCTGGCCACCGCGGCCGTCACTCCGGCCGGGCTCGCCCTGCTGACGACGGCCTTCAAGGAGGGCCCGCTGCGCGAACGCGCCCTTGGTCTCAACGGCGCCCTGATGTCGGCCGGGTTCACCGCGGGAGCCATTCTCGGCGGACTCCTCACCGACCTGATCTCCTGGCGCTGGGCGTTCTTCATCAACGCCCCCGTCGCCCTGGTCGTCCTCGTTCTCGCTCCGTCCGTCATCACCGACTCGCGCCCCACCGAGCGGCCCAGGCTCGACATCCCCGGCGCCGTGACCGTCACCGGCGGACTCCTCGCCCTCGTCTACGGACTCACCCAGGCCGGCGAGACCGGCTGGACCACCCCCACCACTCTGGCCGCACTCCTCGCGGGCGTCGCCCTTCTCGTCACCTTCTGGTTCGTCGAGAAGCGGGCCGCGACGCCCCTCGTACCCGTACGGATCCTGAGGCGACGCAGCGTCATCTGGGGCAACGCGGCGGGACTGATCGCCTTCGCCACCGAGACCTCCCTCGTCTTCCTCCTCACCCTCTACCTGCAGGAAGTTCTCGGCTACTCACCCCTGGCCACCGGATTCGCCTTCGGGGTCCTGGGCCTGGGAACCGTCATCGGCGGCGCCCTCGGCGGCCGCGCCGTCGGCCGCCACGGGACCCGGACCACCATCGTCGGCGGCGGCATCGTCCAGGCCGCCGCCACGCTCACCCTGGTCGCCCTCGGTACCTCCAGTGCCTGGATCTGGCTGCTCCTCGCCGTCACCTTCATCGGCGGCATCGGCAACATGGTGATGATCGTCGGCTTCATGGTCACCGCCACCTCCGGCCTTCCCGACACCGAACAGGGCCTGGCCACCGGCCTCGCCACGATGACCCAGCAGGTCGGCATCACCATGGGCATCCCGGTGATGAGCGCCGTCGCCGCCGCCCGGATGGCCTCGCTCGGCGACACCGGACCCACCGGCGTCCTGTCCGGAGTCACGGTCGCGATCCTGGTCAACTCCGCACTGGTGCTGACGGGTTCGCTGCTGGCGGGCGCGTTCCTGGGAACGCGGCGGCGTGCGGGAGCCACCGGCCGGTGACCGCCCGGACGGTCCCGCCGGACCGGAGAGCCGCCGAGCCCCATGGCGGTCGGGCACGGGGCCCCGGCGCGACAGGTGGCGCAGGTGGTCGTGTGGCCGATCCAAGTGCGGTACTCGGCGTCGTCTTCGCGCATGCCCGGCCGTATCCGGGGATCGGGGGCGCGGCTCCCGCTGATGGTCGGTGCGCGGTCGTACGAGCTGGTCCGTGGCAATCGAAATGAGCTTGTTCGCGCACGGCACGAGTGGCTGTTCCCAACTGAAGTGGGCGACCACCGGGGTGGCTGCGTATATTCGGAAGGGGCGGCCGAAACCAGCTGCAATGGTTTCGGCCGTCCCTTCACCATAAAACCCCTCGGACGGGACGGGTTGCCCCCTGGGGTCTACGCCTGGAGGACCTTCCAGAAGGTGACGTTGCTGCTGCCACGGTTGGAGTAGGCGTTGGTGTCGACGTCGAAGCGCGCGCCCGCGGCGGAGCTGGTGTGGTTCGTTTCCAGGAAGCCGCCCCGTCCGTGGTAGGTGTTCCACAGCTGGACGGTGTCATTGAAGCGGACCGCACCGTCCTGCGGGGACGCCGACTGGTCGAAGATCTGCCAGCGGCTGCTGTTCTCGTCACGGTCCTTGCCCCAGGCCGTGCTCACGTCGAAGAGACCGCCGTACGTCTTCTGCGTAGAAGTGGCCTGGCCGTTGACGTCCAGGTAGCCGCCGTTGCCCAGGTAGAGGTTGCGCAGGTAGACCACATCCCCGCTCAGCACGATGTCGCCGGCTTTCTTGCACGATCCGGAGACGATTTCCCAGGTGCCCGTCCCCTCTCCGCGGTTGGAGACCGTGGCGGTGGAGACCGCGTACTTGGCCCCCGCGAGGTTGGAGCTGCCGTTGGTGTCCAGGTAGCCCCCGTCTCCCTGGTAGAGGTTCTGCAGGTGGATCCGGTCTGCGTAGTGCAGTTCGTTGGCCATCGTGATTCCTTTTCCGTGTACGGGTCCTGCATGACAGTCGGGCCGTGTCCTGACCATGTCGGCCCGGCGATACATACGGTGACGGCAGGAGCAGGCAACACGCCCGGCCGGAAGAGGAATGCGCACGGAGTGATGATTTCCGTGCCGACGATGTTTTGTGGTCGGGAAGGGGATGCACTGGCATGGGAGGCAGGTGAGAGCTCGTGAGTCTGTGCGATCACTGGGATCCCGGTCGGGGTCCTTGTGCCGTCTGCCGCGCTCGGCCCACTGTCTCCCGGGGTGGGGCTGGAGGTTGAGCGGGCCGAACTCGTCCAGGCACAAGACGGCGTCGGGATCGCCGTCCTCGGGTATGACCTCGCCGTCGGCGATCGCGTAGAGGTGCTCGACGCGGGCCTTCTTGGCGGCGTAGTCGGGGTCGCGGGAGGTCTTCCAGGGATAGGCCGCAACAGGCGCTGCCCCTCGTCGTCATCGATCTCGCGGACGCGTACGCGTACACGGCGTTGTCCTCGATGAGGAGGGCCATGCGCGTGCTGGTGTTGAAGGTGGTGCCCAGCGCCGCTTTCGTCCGGACGACAACCCAGCCCTCTTCGGAACCGTCCCAGAGGTAGCGGTAATCAGCGACCTCGTCCGTCATTTGATTTCGCTCCACTGAAGTTCCCCGGGGAACTTCAGAACTTCACGCACATGGTGACCCACGACCTGCGCCTGTTCTTCGCCTCCGCCCTCATCGCCGGCGTGGCGAGCGTCAAGCAGATCCAGCTGGTGCTCGGTCACGCTTCCGCCGCCATCACGCTGCGGATCTACGCGCACCTGTGGCCGGGCGAAAAAGACCGCACCCGGACCGTGATGGACGCCGTGTTCGGCGGCCTGCGGACCGGGTGCGGACAGGTAGACCAGGCGACCAAAAAAATCGCAGGTCAAGCGGCATGATCGAAGATCAGGCCTTCTTGGTCTCCCAGAAGATCTTGTCGATCTCGGCGATGTAGTCCAGCGCCTTCTGGCCCGTCGCCGGGTCCGTGGAGGCCTTCGCGGCCGACAGCGCCTTGAGGGCGTCGTTGACCAGCTGGTGCAGCTCCGGGTACTTCTCAAAGTGCGGGGGCTTGAAGTAGTCGCTCCACAGCACCGAGATGTGGTGCTTCGCAAGCTCGGCGCGCTGCTCCTTGATGACCACCGCGCGGGCCCGGAAGTGCGGGTCCTCGTTGGCCTGGTACTTCTCCTGGACGGCCTTGACGGACTCCGCCTCGATGCGGGCCTGGGCCGGGTCGTACACGCCGCAGGGCAGGTCGCAGTGGGCGCTGACCTTCACCTTGGGGGCAAACAGGCGGGAAAGCATTGAGCTGTCCTTCCTCGTGATCGTCTTCTCAGGTGGGACATTACTCCGTGAGGGACGTGTTTTCGTGGGTGCCCCCATGGGCTTAGGCCAAAAGTCCAGGGTGAGTATGGGACGAGTAGTCGAATGCACGGAACGGACCGGGGAGGTGCCGGGGATGCCGGAGGTACCGGAGTTGGCGCAGGAGCCCGTGCGGGGTATGGCGGGACGGCTGCCGTTCCAGGTGGTGGAGGTGACGGGGCCGTCGATGGTGCCCACGCTCTATCACGGGGACTGGCTGCTCGTGCAGTACGGGGCGCCGGTGCGCCCCGGTGACGTGGTCGTCCTGCGCCACCCGTTCCAACAGGACCTGCTGGTCGTCAAGCGGGCCACCGAGCGCCGCGCGGGCGGCTGGTGGGTGCTGGCCGACAACACGTTCGCGGGCGGGGACAGCACGGACTACGGGACGGTGCCCGAAGAGCTGGTGCTGGCCCGGGTCCGGGCCCGCTACCGGCCGCTGAGGAAGGATCAGCGTTCGGTTCGCGCGGTGCTGGCCTGGGCGGTTTCCGCGCTGCGGCCGGTGTCGGCGGCGCGCTTCGTCTCCAGGCGCTTGCGGGCCCGGTAGGCGGCCACGTTGGCGCGGGTCGCGCAGCGGTCCGAGCAGTAGCGGCGGGACCGGTTGGTCGAGGTGTCGAGGTACGCGTTGCGGCAGGGCGCGGCCTCGCAGAGCCCGAGCCGGTCCACCCCGTACGACGTGAGGTGGAAGGCGAGACCCATCGCTGCTATGGCGGCGTAGCCGGCCGTCGCGTTCGAGGGGTGGTCGGCCAGGTGCATGTGCCAGTCCGGTTTTCCGTCCGCGTCACGGGTGTCGTGGCCGGAGATCTGCGGGCTGACCGGGAACTCCAGCAGCAGCGAGTTCAACAGGTCGACGGCGAGCGTCTCGTCGCCGATGTCGGCCGCCTCGAAAACGGCGCGCAGCCGTGCCCGTACCGACCGGAAGCGGGTCACGTCCGCGTCGGTGGCTCGCCTCGCCGCCTGTTTGTTGGCGCCGAACAGATCGCGGACCGCCTCGACGGAGGTGAGGACGTCCTTGTTGCGGGCCGGCTCCTCGGTGTTGACCAGGCGCACCGCATAGTCCGAGTAATAGGCCAGTTCCACTTGTAGTCCTTACGGGGTCGGTCTAGGGTCTGGGCACGGGGACCGATGTAACGGTCGTTTCTGCTTCGAGGGTATTACGTAGTGGAGGGGTTCGGGTGACGGAGACATCGACGGGCACTGACTGGCAGGCCTGGCAGCAGAGCTGGGACCGGCAGCAGGAGTGGTACATGCCCGACCGCGAGGAACGGTTCCGGGTGATGCTGGACATGGTCGAGGCCTTCGTCGGGCCCCGGCCGAGGGTGCTCGACCTCGCGTGCGGTACGGGAAGTATTACGGACCGGCTCCTCAAGCGGTTCCCCGAGGCGACCAGTACCGGCGTCGACCTCGACCCGGCACTGCTCGCCATCGCCCGCGGCTCCTTCGCCGGCGACGAGCGCGTCACCTTCGTCACGGCCGACCTCAAGGACCGCGCCTGGGTCGACCGGCTGCCGGACGACACCTACGACGCCGTCCTCACCGCCACCGCCCTGCACTGGCTGCACAGCGAACCGCTCGCCACGCTCTACGGGCAACTCGGCGGACTCGTCAGGGACGGCGGGGTGTTCATGAACGCCGATCACATGATCGACACCGACACCCCCCGTATCAACGCGGCCGAACGCGCCCACCGTCACGCCGGGATGGACCGGGCCAAGGCCGCAGGCGCCCTCGACTGGGCGGACTGGTGGGCCCTCGCGGCCAAGGACCCGGTCCTCGCCGGACCGACCGTCGAGCGGTACGAGATCTACGGCGAGCACGCCGACGGCGACATGCCGTCCGCGCGGTGGCACGCGGACACCCTGCGCGCCTCGGGCTTCGGCGAGGCACGGGCCGTCTGGGCCTCCCCGTCGGACGCCCTGGTGCTCGCCGTGAAGTAAGGGCTCGTAGTCCCTGGTGGGCGCACGACGACAGCTACGGCACCATGCGTCACATGGGGCGGTACGGACTCCGGTCCGTACCGCCCCGAACTTTTTCCGCGCCTGCTGCAACCCGCCGCGCACCCTGGCGCACTGGAAGGGTGAGACGGTCCGCACCCGCGGACCCGGGAAGGGGCGCCGACGATGCGGATCGATGACGAAGCCGCGCTGCACGCCTTCGTCGAGGGCAGACGTACGGCACTGTTCCGCAGCGCCTATCTGCTCTGTGGTGACCGGCACGAGGCCGAGGACCTGGTCCAGTCGACCCTCGTGAAGGTCGTGCTCGGCGGGCGGCGGCACGGGCGGCTGGACAACATCGAGGCGTACGCGCGCAAGACGCTGGTCAACACCTTCATCGCCGCCCGCCGCCGGTTCTGGCGGCGCGAGGAGGTGTACGGCGAACTGCCGGAACGCGCGGGCCAGTCGCTCGACACGGACACCGGCCTTGCGGTGCGGGCGGCCCTCGCCCGGCTCACGGCCAAGCAGCGGGCCGTTCTGGTGCTGCGGTACTGGGAGGACCTGAGCGTCGAGGCCACGGCCGACATGCTCGGGATGCGGGAGAACACGGTCAAGAGCCACGCGGCTCGGGGGTTGGCGGCGCTGCGCGCCGAGATGGCGGAGGAATACGTATGAGCGACGTCAGGGAGCTGCTGGGGCGGGCCGCCGAGCACGCGGGGCAGCCGGTCATCAGCACCGAAGGGGTGTACGCGAAGGCCGCCCGGGTGCGGTGGCGGCGCCGGGCCACGGTCGCGGCGGCCGCGTTCGCCGTGGTCACGGCCGGAGCGGTCGCGGTCCCGGGGCTGACCGCGCAGCCGAAGGAGGAGCAGGTCTCGGTGGCGGCGCCCGCCGAACCGGCCGGCAACAGCGGCCGGGCGAAGAAGCTCGTCGAGCTGCTGCCCAAGGGGGTGGGCTCGGTCGAGCAGGTCTCACTCGCCGTGATCATCAAGCACGCGACCCCGCAGCAGGCCAAGGAGCATCTGGAGGGGCCGCTGGACGGGCAGTACGCCGTCCGCAGGGACGGGGGCGTCGGCTACCTCGTCATCGGCGCCATGAGCGGCGATCCGGTCCGCAAGAAGTCCGGCGGATTCGAGCCCGCCGACAACATCTGCAAGCCGGCCACCGGGCCGCGCCCGACCGACTGTGTACGCGAGGAACTGCCGGACGGCCGGGTGCTGACCATCTGGAGCGACTCGATGAACTACGGCGGTACGCCGAAGTGGGGCTTCGAACTCGTCGGCCGGCTCACCATGAAGGACGGCGGGATGCTGGCCGTCCGGGACAGCACCGGCTTCCGGGCCGACACCTCGCAGGGGCCGCTGCTCAAGAACACCCCGCTCACGCGCGCCCAGCTGCGCACGCTGATGCTGAGCCCGGAGCTGCAGCCGAAGAAGTAGCCCGGCGGGGGATACGGGGATACGGGAGAGGGCGGTACGGACCGGAGTCCGTACCGCCCTCGTGCTCTGCCCGTACCGCTACAGCACCTTCGACAGGAACGACTTCGTCCGATCGTGCTGCGGGTTCGTCAGGACGTCGCGAGGGTGGCCCGACTCGACCACCACCCCGTCGTCCATGAAGACCAGCGCATCGCCGACCTCCCGGGCGAAGCCCATCTCATGGGTCACGACGATCATCGTCATGCCGTCCTCCGCGAGCCCGCGCATGACGTCCAGGACGTCGCCCACCAGCTCGGGGTCGAGCGCCGACGTCGGCTCGTCGAAGAGCATCAGCTTCGGCTCCATGGCCAGTGCGCGGGCGATCGCCACCCGCTGCTGCTGACCGCCGGAGAGCTGCGACGGGTAGTTCTTCGCCTTGTCGGCCAGGCCGACCCGGTCCAGCAACCGCTCCGCGCGGGCCCGGGCGACGGCCTTCGCCTCGCCCTTGACCTGCACCGGGGCCTCCATGACGTTCTCGATGGCCGTCATGTGCGGGAAGAGGTTGAACCGCTGGAACACCATGCCGATGTCCCGGCGCTTCAGGGCGACCTCGGTGTCCTTGAGCTCGTAGAGCTTGTCGCCCTTCTGGCGGTAGCCCACCAGATCGCCGTCGACATAGAGCCGGCCGGCGTTGATCTGCTCCAGGTGGTTGATGCACCGCAGGAACGTCGACTTGCCGGAACCGGACGGGCCGATCAGGCAGAAGACCTCCCGCGGGGCGACCTCCAGGTCGATGCCCTTGAGAATGTGTGCGGCGCCGAAGGACTTGTGGACGCCCTCGGCCTTCACCATGGCGGTCATGCCATGCCTCCCGACGGACGGCCCAGGGACAGCAGGTTGGCCCGGATCTTCTGAATGGGGGTCGGCGGCAGGCTGCGGCTCGAACCGCGCGCGTAGTACCGCTCCAGGTAGAACTGGCCCACGGTCAGCACCGACGTCATGATCAGGTACCAGGCCGCGGCGAGGAAGTACATCTCCACCGGGGCTCCGGACGACGATCCGATGTCCTGGGCGTACCGGAACAGTTCGGTGAACTGCACCGCGGACACGAGCGACGTCGTCTTCAGCATGTTGATGACTTCGTTGCCCGTCGGCGGCACGATCACCCGCATCGCCTGCGGGATCACGATGCGCCGCAGCGTCTTGCCGTGGCTCATGCCCAGCGCGTGCGACGCCTCCGTCTGGCCCTCGTCGACCGAGAGCAGACCGGCACGGCAGATCTCCGCCATGTAGGCGGCCTCGTTGAGGCCCAGGCCGAGCAGCGCCGTCAGCAGTGGCGTCATGAAGCTCGACCAGTAGTCCTTGTAGATCGGCCCGAGGTTGATGTACTCGAAGACCAGACCCAGGTTGAACCAGACGAACAGCTGGACCAGGACCGGGGTGCCGCGGAAGAACCAGATGTAGAACCACGCGATGGACGAGGTCACCGGGTTCTTGGACAGCCGCATCACCGCGAGCAGGATGCCCCCGACGATGCCGATGACCATCGACAGTGCGGTCAGCAGCAGGGTCTGGCCGACACCCCTGACGATCCGGTCGTCGAAGAAGTAGTCGGGAACGGCGCCCCAGTTGATCTTGCCCTGCGAGAAGGCGTAGATGATCGCGACGAGCGCGGCGATGGCGATGACCGCCGAGACGTACCGGCCGTAGTGCCGGACCGGGATGGCCTTGATCGCCTCCGGTCCGGCCGACGGGGCGGGGGGAACGGGCGGCTTGTCGGCCGGGCCCGTCTTCTCGATGTCAGTCACAGGTGAAGCCTTTCCGTACAGGTCCCGGTCAGGATCCGCCGTTGATCTTGGCCTCGGTGACCGCTCCGGCCTCCACGCCCCACTTCGCGATGATCTTTCCGTACTCGCCGTTCTTGATCAGCGCGTCCAGGGCCGCCTGGACGGCCTTGGTGAGCTGGTCGTTGCCCTTGGCGATGGCGATGCCGTACGGAGCGGCTTCGACCTGCTCGCCGACGATCTGGAAGTCCTTGCCGCCACCCGAGGTCTTCACCGCGTACGCGGCCACCGGGAAGTCGGAGGAGACGGCGTCGACGCCACCGCTGCGCAGCCGGGTCTGGGCCTCCAGGTCCGTGTCGTACGACTCGATCGCGATCGTCTTGCCGCCCGCGCACTTCTTGGCCTCGGCCTTGGCGAGGTCGTGCGAGACGGTGCCGCGCTGCACGGCGATCTTCTTGCCGCAGAGGTCGGACCAGGTCTTGATGCCCTTGTCGTCACCCTTCTTGGTGTAGATCGAGACACCGGCACTGAAGTAGTCGACGAAGTCGACGCCCTCGCCGACCTTCTTCTTCGTCCCGGAGTCGATGCCTTCCTGGCGGTCCTTGGTGTCGGTCATGGCCGACATCGCCAGCTGGTAGCGCTTGGCGCGCAGGCCCGAGATCAGCGTGTCGAACGTGCCGTTCTCGAACTCGAAGCGCACACCGAGCTCCTTGCCCAGCGCGGCACCGAGGTCGGGGTCGATGCCGACGACATTGCCGGACTTGTCCTTGAACTCGACCGGCGGGTACGCGATGTCCGAGCCGACCTTGATGACGCCCTTGGCCTTGATGTCCTGCGGCAGGAGGTCGGCGGGGGAGGACGCCCCGGAGGCGCTCTTCGGCGACTCGGACGCCTTCGTTCCACTCTTGGTCTGGTCGCCACAGGCGGTCAGCAGCATGGTGCCGGCGACCGCGATGGCGCAGACCGCTGCAATCCGGGACGTTGCGGTCGTACGACGGGTGGTGCGAGCGGTCATGATCGGGTTCCTCCGGCGGGTGAGGGTGGAGTTGCCAGGCGGTATGGCACACATCGTCGGATGTCGCCGCCTCGTATGGTTACGGCATCTTGCCATTCGGACTAGCCCAAACAGGGGGCCAGTCATGTCAAAATCGGGTAACGGGCGATCCCCGAACCTCAGCAGGCCGGTACATCAAACTGGAGCTTCTCTGGGGTTTTCTTCTTCCGGCCGGAGAATCTTCGGCGCGTCTCGACTGGTGGACGGATATCTGATTGATTAGTCGACTTGTCCAGATATCCGACTATGAGGCACGTCACCGCGTCGATGTGAACTCGTCCGGGATGCGGTCTGTCCGGTAAGAAAGACCTTTACACCCCTCATCCGGGGCTCAGGGCGCGTGTGCGGCGCGCCCGCGCGTACGTACCTCCCCCTGCCGGAGCGGGCCAACCGCTCAGTGCAGGGAACGGACGCGGTGCCCGCCCACCCCTCCTCAACCAGGAGTGGCCACCCTCAGACAAAGAAGACTTAAGGGGTCATCACCATGGCAGCGGAGATCGTCAATCCTCGCAGCGACAGCACGACTGACAGCAGTACCGGGAGCGCCACCGATGAGCCGTTCGACGCGGCCTTCGCGCTCCACCGCGGCGGAAAGATGGCCGTGCAGGCCACCGTCCCGCTGCGTGACAAGGACGACTTGTCCCTCGCGTACACACCAGGCGTTGCCAAGGTGTGCAGCGCCATCGCGGAGAATCCCGAGCTGGTTCACGACTACACCTGGAAGTCGCAGGTCGTCGCCGTCGTGACGGACGGCACCGCGGTGCTCGGGCTGGGAGACATCGGACCGGAGGCGTCCTTGCCCGTGATGGAGGGCAAGGCGATCCTCTTCAAGCAGTTCGGCGGGGTCGACGCGGTGCCGATCGCGCTCGCGACGACCGATGTGGACGAGATCGTGGAGACGGTCGTCCGGCTCGCACCGTCGTTCGGCGGGGTGAACCTGGAGGACATCTCGGCGCCCCGCTGCTTCGAGATCGAGCGCAGGCTGCAGGAGCGGCTCGACATTCCGGTCTTCCACGACGACCAGCACGGTACGGCCGTGGTGACCCTGGCAGCGCTGCGCAACGCCGCGAAGCTGTCCGGGCGGACCCTCGGCGACCTGCGCGGCGTCATCTCCGGTGCGGGGGCGGCAGGGGTGGCCATCGCCAAGTTCCTGCTGGAGGCGGGGCTCGGTGACGTCGCCGTGGCCGACCGCAAGGGGATCGTCAGCCGGGACCGCGAGGACCTGACGGACGTCAAGCGTGAGCTCGCGGAGATCACCAACAAGGCGGGCATCTCCGGTCCGCTGGAGACGGCACTGGTCGGCGCGGACGTCTTCATCGGCGTCTCCGGCGGTACGGTGCCGGAGGCGGCGGTCGCGTCGATGGCGCCCGGTGCGTTCGTCTTCGCCATGGCCAACCCGAACCCGGAGGTCCACCCCGACATCGCGCACAAGTACGCGGCGGTCGTGGCGACGGGACGGTCGGACTACCCGAACCAGATCAACAATGTGCTGGCCTTCCCCGGCATCTTCGCCGGTGCGCTGCAGGTGCGGGCGTCCCGCATCACCGAGGGCATGAAGATCGCCGCGGCGACGGCGCTGGCGGACGTGGTGGGGGACGAACTGGCGGCGGACTACGTGATTCCCTCGCCGTTCGACGAGCGGGTTGCTCCCGCGGTGACGGCCGCGGTTGCCGCGGCGGCACGCGCGGAGGGTGTGGCGCGCCGCTGAGGTGAGCCAGTGCTGTGACTGGCAGTGTTTGCCCCGCGACGGGGCAAAGCCTGCCGGGAGGGGCATGAGGGGCGGGGTGGGGGGTGCGGGACGCCTGCGGCGGACCGTCGCCCCGCCCCGCCCCTTCCCGCGCCCGGGCCCTGGCCCCATGCCTCGAACGCCGGCGTGGTCGAACGGTCCCCCGCGCCCCGGGTACGGCCACGCGGGCCACGTCACATCCCTCGCCGGTTCCGCCGCACCCGCCTCGCGCCTAGTGTCAGGGCCATGTTCGCCGCCTACGCAGCCCGCATCGACCGCGACCACCCCCTCACCGGCCTTGAGCTGGGCGAGCGCCCAGCCCCCGAGGCGCGCCCCGGCTGGACCACCGTCAATGTCCGGGCCGCTTCCCTCAACCATCACGACCTCTGGTCGCTCCGTGGCGTCGGCCTCGCCGAGGACAAGCTGCCGATGATCCTCGGCTGCGACGCAGCCGGGATCGACGAGGACGGCAACGAAGTCGTCCTGCACTCCGTCATCGGCCAGACCGGACACGGCGTCGGCCCGGACGAGCCCCGGTCCATCCTCACCGAGCGCTACCAGGGCACCTTCGCCGAGCAGGTCACCGTCCCCAGCTGGAATGTGCTGCCCAAGCCGAAGGAGCTCACCTTCGAGCAGGCCGCCTGTCTGCCGACCGCCTGGCTCACCGCGTACCGGATGCTTTTCACCCATGCCGGAGTGCGGCCCGGTGATTCCGTCCTCGTCCAGGGCGCGGGCGGTGGTGTCGCGACCGCGGCGATCGTCCTCGGTAAGGCTGCCGGGCTGCGGATCTACGCCACCAGCCGCGACGAGGCCAAGCGCAAGAGGGCCGTCGAGCTCGGTGCGATCGAGGCGTACGAGCCCGGCGCGCGGCTGCCGCAGCGCGTCGATGCCGTCATCGAGACGGTCGGCGCGGCCACCTGGTCCCACTCGGTGAAGTCGCTGCGCCCCGGTGGCACCCTGGTCATCTCCGGCGCGACCAGCGGCGACCGGCCCTCGCATGCCGAGCTGACCCGGATCTTCTTCCTGGAGCTGAAGGTCGTCGGTTCGACGATGGGGTCCAAGGACGAGCTGGAGGACCTGCTGGCGTTCTGTGCGACGACCGGAGTGCGGCCCGTCATCGATGAGGTGCTGCCGCTGGACCGCGCCCGCGAGGGGTTCGAGCGGCTCGCCTCGGGCGACCAGTTCGGAAAGATCGTACTCACCACGTCCTGAAGTGCCACTCTCTGGCGCGGAGATGATGATGCGTCGGTCCTGCTGCTGAGATCTGCCGCCATGCGCGCCCAGCGCTTCCGAGGGGCAGCCGAAGGCGGGGTAGCGATGTGGTGGACGTGCCGGGGGCATGCCAGGTGGCATGCCCCCCGCCCCGCGCACTCCATGGCGTCGGCGCCCGTCCG
>NZ_JBEZKL010000083.1:0-32278 GCF_040704695.1 Streptomyces sp. NPDC048411 | reverse complement strand
CGGTGACGGAGGCGGGGGCGAGGTCGAGGTCGGCGGCGAGTTCGGAGGGGGCCGCCTTCCCGCCGCGTCCGGCGAGCTTGTGGAGCGTCTCGAACTCCTGGCGGTCCAGGTCGAAGTCGACCAGGGACTGTTCACGCACCCGCCGAAGGTGGACGGAGAGCTTCTTCATGCGCGTCACCGCGCCCTCGACATCGGGATCGAGGTCGGGAAGCACGGGCTTCCACCGCTCGACATGTCCGTCGGTCCAGTCGCGTGGCTCCATGAGGAAAGGGTACGCCCGGCGTACACATGTGCTTCGGCGCCAGATATTTTGTTGACGAATATTTCGATGCCGAAATAGATTTCCTCGCATGCCGCACCCCTTGCGCACGCGCGCCTTCCGCCTGCTCTTCATCGGACGCACCCTCTCCCTCCTCGGCGACGCCGCCATCCCCGCCGCCCTCTCCCTCGCCGTCTACCTGGCCACCGGCTCGACCGCCGCCCTCGCCCTGGTGCTGGCGTGCGCGATGGTGCCCAAGCTGCTCCTGCTGCCGCTCGGCGGCGTCATGGGCGACCGCTTCAACGCCCGCACGGTGGCGCTCACCACCGATCTCGTACGGTGCGCCGCCCAGCTCTTCGTCGGCGTGGAGCTGCTCGGCGGTGAACCGAGGCTCTGGCAGATCGCGGTCGCCGAGGTGATCGGGGGCGCGGCCGGCGCCTTCGCGATGCCGACCGCGTCGCCGCTGATCCGCGGCACGGTGGAAGCCTCGGGCCTGCTGCGCGCCAACTCCCTGATGGCGGTCGCCACCAGCGCGACCCGGCTCGGCGGCCCGGCCGTCGCCGGAACGCTGGTCCTCACCGCGGGCCCCGGCTGGGCGTTCGTGCTGGACAGTGCGAGCTTCGCGGTGAGCGCCGCACTCCTGTCCGCCATCAGGGTCCGGCATGTGCCGATACCGCGCCGCTCGATGCTCGCCGACCTCAAGGAGGGCTGGGGCGAGGTCCGCGGCCGCGACTGGTACTGGACGAGCCTGATCGCCCACTCCGTGTGGAACGGTGCGGCGGCCGTCCTGATGACCCTGGGGCCGGCACTGGCCATCGAGGACATGGGCGGGAAGAGCACCTGGATCGCCCTGCTCCAGACCGGCGCGGTCGGCCTGCTCCTCGGCTCGCTGCTGGCCGGGCGCGCCCGCCCGCGCCGCCCGGTTCTGGCCGCCAACCTGGGCCTCGCCACGTACGCACTCCCCCTCGGCCTCCTCGCGGCCGGCGCCCCCGCCCCGCTGACCATCGCCGGGTACGGCATCGCGCTGGCGGGACTCGGCTTCCTCGGCCCGGTCTGGGAGACCTCGGTCCAGTCCGCGGTACCCGCCCACGCGCTGGCCCGGGTGACCTCGTACGACTGGCTGCTCTCCCTCGGCGCGATGCCACTGGGCTACGCCCTGGCCCCGGTCGCCGCCACGGCCTGGGGTCCCGAAGTCCCGCTCGTCGTCGCTGCCGTGGCGGTCGGTGCGGCCTGTCTGGCGACGGCGGCGGTACCGGGCGTACGACGTTTCAGGGCCCCTGCGACCGCGGCCGGGGCGGCCAGTAACAAGCGCCCCGGAGTACCCGCTTGAACATGTCCACATACAGGTCCAGTCGTGGCGTACGTGACGGCGGCGCCCGCGGTCCCAGGGACGGAACATGCCGGATCCGCGGCACGGAGGACCAGGGCCGACAGCTACCCTCGGGGCTGTGGTGAAGGAAGCGAAGGACGCGAAGGAAGCCAAGGCTCCCAAGAGCGAGCAGACCCGCACACTCATTCTCGAAACGGCGCTCCGGCTCTTCGAGGAACGCGGCTACGACAAGACGACGATGCGGGCCATCGCGCAGGAGGCCGGGGTCTCCGTCGGCAACGCCTACTACTACTTCACGGGGAAAGACGCTCTCGTCCAGAGCTTCTACGACCGGCTCGCCGCAGAGCACGAGGCGGCGGTGAAGCCGGTCCTGGAAGGCGACAAGGACTTGGCCGTGCGGATCCGCGGGGTACTGCTCAGCTGGCTCGACGTGGCCGAGCCGTACCACCGCTTCGCCGCCCAGTTCTTCAAGAACGCCGCCGATCCGGAAAGCCCGCTCTCCCCGTTCTCCGAGGAGTCGGTCGCGGCCCGGGAGGCGGCGATCTCCATTCATGAACGGTGCCTGCGCGGCTCCAGCACCAAGACCGACCCCGAAATGACCGACGTACTGCCGCAGTTGATGTGGCTGATACAGATGGGTCTGGTGCTGTTCTGGGTGTACGACCGGACGGAGGGCGCCCAGCGCAGCCGCCGCCTCGTCGAGCGCACCGCACCGATCGGTGCCCGGGCGATCGCACTCTCCCGGTACCGGGTGCTGCGACCGCTCGTACGGCAGATCCACGACGTACTGGCGGACTTCCTGCCCGGGTCGGCGAAGCAGCAGCCGGCCACCGAGCGGCCGGGCCGGGAGAAGGCGTAAGGGCCGGGGCCGGCCGGAGACCTCGCACACGGTGTGCGGCGGTCTCCGGCCGGCCCCGGCCCTTTACGGATCCGAAAGAACCCAGTGCCCCCGGCAAAAGTTGCCGGGAGCCCGGCCAGGATCTTCAGTGCCGTTCTAGATCCAGTTGAGTTCCCACAGCCGCCAGATGCCCGTGCCGTCCGACAGGTACTGCGAGCCGGAGACATCGGTCGTGCTGACGACGTAGTCCTTCTTCTGCCACAGCGGCACGAGCGGCACGTCCTCGCCGACCAGCGCCTGGAGGTCCTTGAAGTCCGCCGCGGTACGGCTCCGGTCGCTGTACTGCAGCGTGGCCGAAATCAGGTCGTCGATCTTCTTGCTGGTGTAGCCGTTGTGAAGGCTGCTGTCGCGGCCGACGAGCGGCTGGCTGAAGGTGTCGGGGTCCGGGTAGTCGGGCAGCCATCCGACGGTGTACGCGTCGTACTTGCCGGCCGCGTAACCCTTCTGGAAGTCCTGCCAGTCCACGGCCTTGACCGAGACCTTGAACAGCCCGTCCGCCTCCAGCTGGCGACGGAGCTCGGCGGTCTCCTTGGTGTACGCGTCGTCGGCGCGGTAGGCGAAGGTGATGTGCAGCGGGGTCTGCACGCCCGCCTCCTGCATCAGCCGCTTGGCGCGCGCCGGATCGGGCGCCGGGTAGGCGTCGAAGAACGGCGTGCTGTGCCCGATGTAGCCCTGCGGGATCAGCGAGTAGAGCGGCTCGACGGTGCTCTTGTAGACATCTGCCACCAGCGGCCCGCGGTCGATGATGGACGCGATGGCCTGCCGGACCCTCTTGTCGGCGAGCGGGGACCCGGCGCGCACGTTGAAGACCAGGTTGCGGATCTCGGCGCTGTCCGCCTCGGTGATGCGCATGTCGGGGTCGCCGGGGTTCAGCTCGGCGAGCGTGGACGGCGGCAGCTGCCGGTGCGTCACCTGGACCTGTCCGGACTTCCAGGCCGCCAGGAGCTCGTCCGACTGCTTGTAGTAGCGGACGGTGACGGGGACGCCGGTCTTCTTCAGCGCACCCTTGTACCGGGTGTTCGGGACCAGTTCCGCCTCGACACCCGGTTTGTACGACTTCAGGACGTACGGCCCCGAGCCGTCGACCTTGGTTCCGGTGCGGAGCTTGTCCGCCGGGTACTCCTCGCGGTCGACGATCGAACCGGCCCCGGTGGCGAGCTTCTGCGGGAAGGTCGCGTCACGCGAGGAGAGGTTGAAGGTGATCGTGCGGCCCTCGGACACCACGTTCTTCAGGCTGGGGAACAGGACCGACGGGCCGACGTCCGTCTTGATCTTGATCATGCGCTCGATGGAGTACTCGACATCGGCGGCGGTGATCTTCCGGCCGCTGGCGAAGGTCAGGTCGTCGCGCAGTTTGCACTGGTACGTCTGGAGCTTCTGGCCGATGAACCCACAGCTCTCGGCAGCGTCCGGTTCCGGAACGATCGCCCCGGACTTGAACGTCATGAGGGACTGGTAGAGGTTGCTGTACATCGCCCAGGAACCGGCGTCGTACGCACCGGCCGGATCGAGGGACGTCACCTCGTCCGTCGTCCCGACCATGATCGGATCAGTCTTCGCCTCGTTCGAGGGAAGCAACTGCCAGGCGACCACGCCTGCGATGACCAAAACCGCGAGAATCGCGAGAATCCGTAGCCGGATCGACCGCATTGCCGTGCTCTCCCTTAACAGCCCCACCTGGGCAGATGTGCTCAGAAACGCACATCACCGTGCTCACGGTCAGCCAATCACACGATTTTCACATCTGGAAGAGGAAATCTGTATCTCATAGCCTTTTGTTCGACAGTTGAAACCTTCGCTGGGTCGAACGGCTGAAAACCGTGGAGACGCCGTGCAGTTGAGTCGTCCCTTTTATGTCGTTACGCCTGACGGGACGCCAGGTGGACGACGGTGATGTCGGAAGGGGCGCCGACCCGCACGGGCGGACCCCAGGCACCCGCACCCCGGGAGACGTACAACTGAGTATCCCCGTAGCGTTCCAGGCCGGCGACCGTGGGGTTGGCCAGTTCGGCGACGTAGTTGCCCGGCCAGAGCTGGCCGCCGTGGGTGTGGCCCGAAAGCTGGAGATCCACGCCGTACGCAACCGCGTCGTCGATGACGACGGGCTGATGTGCGAGGAGGACGGAGGCGCGGGTCCGGTCCCGGTCGCCCAGGGCGCGCTCGAAATCGGGGCCCTGCCCGTCGCTCCGACCGGCGACGTCATTGACGCCGGCGAGATCGAAACCGTCGATCTCGACCCGGGCGTTCTCCAGCGGGTGCAGCCCCAATTCCCTTACATGATGGACCCATTGGGCCGCACCGGAGAAGTACTCATGGTTGCCGGTGACGAAGAACGCGCCGTGGCGGGCCTTCAGCCGGGCGAGCGGTTCGGCGGCCGGACCGAGGTCGGCGACGGAGCCGTCGACGAGGTCCCCGACGACGGCGATCAGATCGGGCTGGGTCCGGTTGATCGTGTCGACGATCCGCTGGGTGTGGGCGCGGCCCAGGATCGGGCCAAGGTGGATGTCGCTGACGACAGCGATCCGGAAGCCGTGTGCGGCGCGCGGCAGTTTGGCGAGCGGGACGGTGACCTGCTTGACGCGCGGACCGCACAGCACGCCGTAGGTGCCGTAGCCGACGGTGCCGAGCCCGGCGACGGCGGCCGCGCCCCCGACGGCGCGCGCGACCAAGAGGCGGCGGGAGGGGTCGGCAGGGGCGTCGGCGACGAGGGTGGCAGGGGTTCCGCTCACGGGTGCACGGGCCGGGGAGTTCTCCGCCGCGGGCACTTCGACCTGAGATAAAACGGTTTCAGCCGAATCGTTCTCGGCAGCCGTACCGCCGCCCGCCCGGCGCACGAGGGTCCGCCGCAGAACAGGCCGTACCGCCTCACCCACCAGCAGAGCCAGGGTCAGGTACAGCAGCGCCGCCAGCCACAGATAGCCCGGCCAGGCCAGCACCTGCTGCAGCCAGAACGGGGCGCCCGCCCACCCGGAGACCAGGGCGCCGACGCTCAGCAGCGGCAGCAGCCAGACCGCCGCCGTGCCCACCCGGCGCAGCGTGCCGCCCGGGGCCGTCGTGTCGGCGACGAAGCGGCGCCACACATAGCGGTGCACACCGACGAGCAGCGCGAGGACCACCAGCGCCACCGGAACGAAGACCACTGCCACGTGCACTCCCCCACCCAGGTGCGCCTGCACCTTGTGCGCCGACGCTTCGTACACCTATGTCCGGTCGCCGCTCGGCCGGTTATGACTGTTCGCGGCGAAGCGCCCTGAGTCCGCGGAACCCGATCACACCGACCGCCGTCCCCAGGAGAAAGGACGTGATGGCGAGCAGCAGATGCACCCAGAAGTACGCAGTCGGGTCACCCACGTCGTCGAAGGCAAGTCCGCTGCCGTCTTTCCAGAGATTCTTGGCGAAAGTGACCCAAATGACCCAGCTCCACACCCCGAAGGCGAGCAGGAACCAGGAAACGGGGCGGCTGAGCTTCATGGATCCAGTATCGCCGCCGCGCTCCGGCCGGAGCGCCCGGGGTGGGCTGTCCCAGCGTCGCGGATGGCCGGTCAGCAGGTCCGCAACACTCGTCACATCATCAGCCTGTACGTTTCCGACCGTGCCCGCTCTGAAAAAGACCGCGCTGACGGTCATCTCCGCCGCTCTGCTGTCCACTCTTGTCATCAGTCCCGCATCAGCGGTCGACAAGGACACCGCCGACGACCCGAAGCCGACCACCCCCATGTCGAACGTCGGCGGCGCGAAGCTCGGCCGGGTCGGCACCCAGGTCGAACTCGGTCCCGGCGCCCCGGTGCTGCCGAAGGACCTCACCGGGCGGTCCTGGATCGTCGCGGACGCGGAGAGCGGTGAGGTGCTCGCCTCGCACAACTCGCACTGGCGGCTGCCCCCCGCGTCCACCCTGAAGATGCTGTTCGCCGACACGGTCATGGACTCGCCCGAACTGCAGCCGAAGACCCTGCAGCACGAGGTGACGGGCAAGGACCTCGCCGGTGTCGGCGAGGGCAGCAGCCTGGTCGGCGTCAAGGAGCACCTGACCTACACGGTCCACGACCTGTGGCTCGGCGTCTTCCTGCGCTCCGGCAACGACGCGGTACATGTGCTGTCCGCGATGTACGGAGGCGTGCCCAGGGCCGTCGCCGCCATGCGGGCGCACGCCGAAGAGCTGCAGGCCCTCGACACGAACGTCGTGTCTCCCGACGGTTACGACGCACCCGAACAGGTCTCCAGCGCGTACGACCTCACCCTGTTCGCCCGCAGCGGGCTGCAGAAGAAGGACTTCCGCGACTACTGCTCGACGGCCACGGCCGAATTCCCCGGGGAGAAGAAGAAGGGGAAGAAGCGCGGGACCTTTGAGATCCAGAACACCAACCGGCTGCTCACCGGCGTCGGCGGCGTCGAGCCGTACAAGGGCATCGCAGGCGTCAAGAACGGCTACACCACGCATGCGGGCAACACCTTCACGGGCGTCGCCGAGCGCAACGGCAAGGTGCTGCTCGTCACCGTCATGCACCCGTCGTCGAAGGAGCCCCACGCCGTCTACAAGGAGGCCGCGAGCCTGCTCGACTGGGGCTTCGACGCGGCCGGAAAAGTGACCCCGGTCGGCGAACTGGTGCCCCCGAAGTCCGCACAGACGGGCACCGGGAAGAGCGCGGAACCGACCAACGGCGACAGCGCCGCGGGCATCTCCGGCTCGGAAAACGACGATGCGGGCAAGCACAGTACGGCCGCCAAGGGCTCCAGCGGAGCCGGGGTCGCACTGGGGATCGTCGGCGCGGTGCTGGTTCTGCTGGCCGGCGGCGTGTTCCTGGTCAACCGGCGCTGGCCGCTGCCGGACCTGGTGCGCCGCCGTCCTCGCCGCTGACGTCCGCGACGCCCTCCCTGATGTCCTTGCTGCTCCGCGTCGCCGTCCAGGCGGCGCAGAACAGCAGCAGCTTCGCCGTGAAGTTGATCCACAGCAGGAGGGCGATCGGCACACCGAAGGCGCCGTACACGCTCTTCGACGCGACACTCTTCATATAGCCGCCGAGCAACAGCTTGAGCAGTTCGAAGCCGATCGCGCCGATCACCGCCGCTGTCAGCAGCCTGCGCCGCGGCGGCTTCACGCCCGGCAGCAGTGTCAGCAGATAGAGCAGCAGCAGGAAGTCGGCCACGGCCGCCACGAGCAGGGCCGCGGTCTGCAGCAGCACTCCGCCCGCGCCACGGTTGGGGATGCCCACCAGGCCGGCGGTCCAGCCGATCGCGGTGGAGCCCGCCGTGGAGGCGGCAAGGGTGACGAGCGCGGCTCCGCCGAGGCCGATCAGCAGTCCGGCATCCTTGAGCTTACGGACGACCGGATTGCCCTGGTCCACATCGTCCTTCTCCCAGACCGCGCGCAGGCAGCCCCGCATCGCACCGATCCAGCCGACGCCGGTGAAGAGCAGCAGCGCAGCGGCGACCAGCCCGACCGTGCCCGCATTGGCCACCAGATTGCTGATGCCCAGCTGGTCGGAGATGCCCGGCACCTGGTCGGCGATCGTCTTCTCGATCTTGTGCAGTTGCTCGTCGGAGAGCAGCGCGGCGCCGATCGCCGCGCCGACCGCGATCAGCGGGAAGAGCGCCAGGAAGCTGATGAAGGTGATCGCAGCGGCGAGCCTGGCCCAGTGCACCAGGTCCAGCCGTTCGTACGAGCGCCAGGCGTGCGTCATCATCAGCCGGGCGACAAGCGGCCCGATGACGGGGAGATTCTTCAGCCAGTCCATGACGTGCGCGTACCCTCCTGGGCGCGGAAAGCCGGTGTACGGGCCCCGGGCGCGGGCGCCGGGGTGGTGTCGGGCCGGCCCCGTGGGCGACATGGCCGGACGGCAACTGCACCACAGAGCCGCGGGCGTCGACGGCGACCAACACCCGGTACGGCCGAGGCAGAACCCCGCAGGCTGGACCCTCACGGCTCGGCGGCCGCCGGTCCGCACGGGGCCGTCCACACCAGCCCGACGGCGGCGAGCGCCCGGTCTCCCGGCACCACGTCCTCGGGGTTCGCCGGGCGTGCCGCGGCCGGCGAACCCCGCGTACCGCAGCACCGCAGCACCGCCAGGACGGACGGGATCACCGACAGCGGACGCCAGGGCGCAAGGCTTCCGCCGGCCGGGCCGCCGCTCTCCGGCGTCACGGACAAGGGGCGAGGGCCGCGCCCTGGGTGCCGAACGAAGCCGAAGCGGACTCTTCTGGTCAGTAAAGGAAGTTGCGCGTCACTGATGAGCAAAACTCCTTCAATCGCCCATTTCGGTGAGTTCTGTAACACATCCCTCAAAGGTGTTTTCTCGGGCGATACGGTCACCACCATGTCTGTCGACACCGTCTCCATGACCGGCTGGGGCCGTACCGCCCCGACGACCGCCCTGCGGTTCCGTCCCCGTACGTACGAGGAGGCGGCGGACGCGGTGCGCGGCTGCGGGCCCCGTGGTTCCATCGCGCGCGGTCTGGGCCGGGCGTACGGCGACGCGGCACAGAACGCGGGCGGCTCCGTCCTCGACATGACCGCGCTGAACCGGATCCGCACCATCGACGCCGCCACCGGTCTGGTGGTGTGCGACGCGGGCGTGAGCCTGCACCGGCTGATGGAAGTACTGCTACCGCTCGGCTGGTTCGTGCCGGTGACTCCCGGAACCCGTTACGTCACCGTGGGCGGAGCGATCGGCGCCGACATCCACGGCAGGAACCATCACGTCTCCGGCTCCTTCTCCCGCCACGTACAGGACATGGAGCTGCTGACCGCCGACGGCGGGATCCGTACGGTCCGGCCCGGCACCGCTCTCTTCGACGCGACCGCGGGCGGCATGGGACTGACCGGGGTGATCCTCTCGGCCACGCTCCGGTTCCAGCCCGTCGCGACGTCACTGATGTCGGTCACCACCGAACGGGCTGTCGATCTGGACGACTTGATGGCCCGGCTCACCGGCTCCGACCACCGCTACCGCTACTCGGCCGCCTGGATCGACCTCCTCGCCCGAGGCAGGGCGACCGGGCGTTCCGTACTCACCCGAGGGGAGCACGCGCCCCTGCATGTGCTCCCGACGCGCGCCCGGCGCACACCGCTCACGTTCCGCCCGGGACAGCTGCCCGTCGCGCCCGCGTTCGTACCGGACGGACTGCTCGGACGCACCTCTGTCGCCCTCTTCAACGAGCTCCGGTACCGCAGAGCCCCCACGTACCGCGTCGGCGAACTCCAGAAGCTGTCCACGTTCTTCCACCCGCTGGACGGCGTACCGCACTGGAACCGGGTGTACGGCCGCAGCGGCTTCGTGCAGTACCAGTTCGTCGTCGGATACGGGCAGGAGGAGGCGCTGCGCCGGATCGTGCGCCGCATCTCGCGGCGGCGCTGCCCGTCGTTCCTGGCCGCGCTCAAACGGTTCGGGAACGGCGATCCGGGCTGGCTGTCGTTCCCGATGCCCGGCTGGACGCTCGCCCTCGATCTGCCGGCCACGCTGCCGGACCTGGCCCGCCTCCTCGACGAGCTGGACGAGGAGGTCGCGACGGCCGGTGGCCGCGTCTACCTGGCGAAGGATTCCCGGCTCCGCCCCGAGACGCTGGCCGCGATGTATCCGCGGCTGCCCGAGTTCCGGGCGCTGCGCGCCGAACTGGACCCGGACGGGGCGTTCCGTTCGGACCTCTCCCGCCGCCTCGGCCTCTGAGCCCGCGCACTGCCCGCTCCCTCTCCCCCGCCACCCCCGCTAGGAGTGTTTCCGTGAAGGACGCCTTCGGTGCCCCGCAGTCCCTGCTCGTCCTCGGTGGGACATCGGCGATCGGGCTCGCCACCGCGCGTCGGCTGATCGCCCGCCGCACCCGCACGGTCTGGCTGGCCGGACGCCCGTCCCCCGCGCTGGAATCGGCCGCGGCCGAACTGCGGGAACTGGGTGCCTACGTCCGTACCGTCGCCTTCGATGCCCTCGACTCCGAGTCCCACGAGACCACTCTCGGCAAGATCTTCACCGAGGGCGACATCGACATGGTGCTGCTCGCGTTCGGCGTCCTCGGGGACCAGGGACGCGACGAGGAGGAACCGCTCTCCGCGGTCCGGGTCGCCCAGACCAACTACACCGGCGCTGTCTCCGCCGGACTGGTGTGCGCCGGCGCACTCCAGGCGCAGGGGCATGGATCGCTGGTGGCCCTGTCCTCGGTGGCGGGTGAGCGTGCCCGGCGCGCCGACTTCATCTACGGGTCGAGCAAGGCGGGCCTGGACGCGTTCGCCCAGGGGCTGGGGGACGCGCTGCACGGCACGGGGGTGCATGTGATGGTCGTACGCCCCGGCTTCGTACGGTCGAAGATGACGGCGGGGATGCCGGAGGCACCGCTCGCGACGACCCCGGACGCGGTCGCGGTGGCGATCGTGACGGGACTGCGGCGGCGCTCGGAGACGGTGTGGGTGCCGGGGGCGCTGCGGGTGGTGATGTCGGCGCTTCGGCACGTGCCGCGACCGCTCTTCCGGCGCCTGCCGGTCTGAGCGCAGCGCTTACGGTTCCCTGTCGCAGGGCAGGCCGTTACGGCCTCAGGGCTGCAGGGACGGCTCGTCCACGGAGCTGCCGCCCTGCGCGGGCACGGCGGGCGCGCCGCTCTCGGCCCCGAACGGGAACTCGTTGATCTTGCGCCAGACGGCGTCCGGGCCCTGTTCGTACAGCGCGAAGGAATCGCAGGTCCAGGACGCCTCGTAGTCGGCGAGCTCCTCGTACGCCCGGTCCATCGCCTGCTCGGGGATGTCGTGCGCCACGGTCACATGCGGGTGGTACGGGAACTGCAGCTCGCGCATCAGCGGGCCGGACGCGTCCCGCACCCGCTTCTGCAGCCAGGAGCAGGCAGACGCACCCTCGACGACCTGGACGAAGACCACAGGCGACAGGGGACGGAAGGTCCCCGTGCCGGACAGCCGCATCGGGAAGGGACGGCCGCCTGTCGCGATCTCGGCGAGATGCCGCTCGATCGCGGGCAGGTCGGCCGCCTCCGCCTCGGTCGGCGGGAGAAGCGTGACGTGGGTGGGAATGCCGAATGCGGCAGGGTCCCCGAAGCTCGCGCGCCGCTCCTGGAGCAGGCTGCCGTAGGGCTCCGGGACCGCGATCGAAACGCCGAGCGTAACGGTCCCCACGTCGTTCTCCTCACTCTTCGAAGTCGGTGACCGGCGTGCCGCCGTCACCGCGATCGGTGGCTGGTTTCAGGCCGTCACCGGGCTTGGTCTCCTGTCGCCAGTGTGCCCAGTGTGCAGCCTGGAGCCGTCATCTCGCCAGGGTCCTCGGACTCAGTGCTTCGCGGGCAGAAAGCCCATCCGGTCATACGTCCGGGCCAAGGTCTCGGCGGCTACCGCCCGGGCCTTCTCCGCCCCCTTGGCCAGGATCGAGTCCAGCGTCTCGGGGTCGTCGAGATATTCCTCGGTACGGGTCCGGAAAGGTGTGACGAACTCGACCATGACCTCGGCGAGGTCGGTCTTCAACGCACCGTAGCCCTTGCCCTCGTACTTCTGTTCCAGATCCGCGATACCCGTGCCGGTGAGGGTGGAGTAGATGGTCAGGAGGTTGCTGACACCTGGCTTGTTCTCGACGTCGTACCGGATGACCGTGTCGGTGTCGGTGACCGCGCTCTTGACCTTCTTGGCCGTGGTCTTCGGCTCGTCGAGCAGGTTGATCAGGCCCTTCGGCGTGGACGCCGACTTGCTCATCTTGATCGACGGGTCCTGCAGGTCGTAGATCTTCGCCGTCTCCTTGAGGATGTACGGCGCCGGGATCGTGAACGTGTCGCCGAACCGGCCGTTGAAACGCTCGGCGAGGTCGCGGGTGAGCTCGATGTGCTGGCGCTGGTCCTCGCCGACCGGGACCTGGTGGGCCTGGTAGAGCAGGATGTCCGCGACCTGGAGGATCGGGTATGTGAAGAGGCCGACGGTCGCCCGGTCGGCGCCCTGCTTGGCGGACTTGTCCTTGAACTGCGTCATCCGGGAGGCCTCGCCGAAACCGGTGAGGCAGTTCATGACCCAGCCGAGCTGGGCGTGCTCCGGGACATGGCTCTGGACGAAGAGCGTGCAGCGCTCGGGATCGAGACCGGCGGCCAGCAGCTGGGCGGCGGCGAGCCGGGTGTTCGCACGCAACTCCACGGGATCCTGCGGAACGGTGATCGCGTGCAGGTCCACCACCATGTAGAAGGCGTCGTGGGACTCCTGCAGCGCCACCCACTGGCGGACCGCACCGAGGTAGTTGCCGAGGTGGAACGAGCCTGCGGTGGGCTGGATTCCGGAGAGCACGCGGGGGCGTTCAGAGGCCATAGGACTCATTGTCTCAGGTACGGAACCAATCTCCGGCAGCCGGTGTATGAAAGGTGTGAGGACGCAGGAGGGGGCCCTGCAGAGGGGTCGGGAGGGGGGCCGCGCCGTCGAGGACGGGGGTGCGGACCGCGCTCTCGGGCGTGCCGGAAGGCAGGCCGAGGCGCGGGCCGAACAGCGGACCGGGACTCGTGCCGGGGCGCCGGAAGGGGCGCCGGCAGAGGACGAGGCCGCGGTGATCGCTCGTGTGCGCGCCGGAGAGGCGGAGGCATACGCGCAGCTGGTGCGCGCCCACACGGGCGTCGCGCTGAGGGCTGCGGTCGCCTTCGGAGCGGGGGCAGAGGCGGAGGATGTGGTGCAGTCCGCGTTCTTCAAGGCGTATCAGTCGCTCGGTCGATTCCGGGAAGGCGCGGCATTCCGGCCGTGGCTGCTGCGGATCGTCGTGAATGAGACGAGGAACACACTCCGGTCGGCGGGTCGGGCGCGTGCGGTGGCCGGGCGCGAGGCGGTGCTGCGGGGCGCCGAGCCGGTGATACCGGAGTCGGCGGATCCGGCGGTGGCGGCGCTCGCGGAGGAACGGCGGACGCTGCTGACAGCAGCGCTCGACGAGCTGAGCGAGGAGCATCGGCAGGTCGTCACCTACCGATACCTGCTGGAGATGGACGAGGCGGAGACGGCGCGGACCCTGGGCTGGCCGCGGGGGACGGTGAAGTCCCGGCTGAACCGTGCACTGAAGAAGCTGGAGAAGAAGCTCGGGACCGGGGTGGGAGGGGGTGACGTGGGGTGACGGGTGCGAATGATCCGGACCGGGCGCGCTTGCGGGCGGAGCTGCTGGCGCTGGGGCACGGGATGGAGGTCCCCGAGCCGGAGGGCGGCGGGCTGACGATGGCCGAGCGGGTGCTGGCGCAGATCGTCGCCGAAGCGGTCCCGGTGCCCGTGCCGGTACCCCCGGGGCGGCTGGAGCGGGCCGGGGTGTGGGCCCGTCGGCGGGCCCGGCTGCTGGCCGCGGCGCTCTCGGGGCTCCTGGCCGTGCTGGTGCTGACGCCTCCGGTACGGGCGACGGTCGCCGACTGGTTCGACTTCGGCGGGGTGGACGTGCGGTACGACCCGTCCTTGCCGGTCCCCGAGCAGCCGGGAGCACCGGTGCCGGGCTGCGGCACCCCGGTGACGACGGCGGAAGCGGCGCGGCGGTCGGGCTTCCGGCCGGTCGTGCCCGGGGCGCTCGGCGCGCCGGACGCGGTGTCCGTGTCGGGGCTGCCGGAGGGCCGGTGGATGGTCACGCTGTGCTGGCAGGAGGAAGGGCGGACGATACGGCTCGACGAGTTCGCGGCGCCGCTGGATCCGTCCTTCATCAAGCAGGTGCGGGAACAGCCGGAGTGGCTGAAGGTGGCCGACGGCCGCGGCGGCGCGGTGGACGGCCTCTGGTTCGCGAGACCGCATGTGCTGCAGTTCGGCATGGTCGACGGGGACGGCGTGCGGTGGTCACGGTCCCAGCGGACGGCTGGACCGACTCTGTTGTGGGTGAAGGCCGGGCGGCTGACTCTGCGGCTGGAGGGCGTGGCCTCGCGGGAGCGGGCTCGTTCGGTCGCCGGTTCCGCGCTCTGACGGTGCGGAAAACCGGTCGCCCGGGAGGGGAACCTGCGGGGCTCGGGCGGTGTACCAGAGGTGACACGGTACGGGCGGTCCGTACCGGACAGCGCAAGGGGGACGTCATGCGAAAGCCAGGAGGCCGGCTCGCGGAACACCAGCCAGGCGTTCGATCCACCCGGCGGCCGGTGGGCCGCTTCCGGTTTCTGCGACGGCTGGCCGTGTCGGCGGCGGCGGTGTGTGGGCTGAGCCTCTGTCTCGCTCCGGGTGCGGCGGCGGGCGGGCCGACGACGGTGCTGGTCGCCTCACCGGACAGCGGGAAGGCGACCGCGCTCTCCGTCTCGGATCCGAGGTACACCAAGCTGGAGGCGCTGCTGGGCCCAGCGGGCGAAGGCGGAAAGGAGCGGCCCCAGAGCCTGGACGGGGCGGTGGGGACGCGGCAGATCAATGTGACCTGGATGGTCCACGACCTGGAGCCGATGCGGACCGACCGCGTCTTCCCGGGAGACGATCCGGACACGGTCTGGATACACACGGCCTCCGAAGTTCCCTATACCTACCGCGGGTACTGGCACCGGGCGACGAAGCCGGCGGAACTGGTCGCGCTGTTCAAGCAGCTCGGGCTGCTGGGGAAGAAGAACAGCGAGGAGGCGTACGCGGCGCTGTTCCCGCAGCCGTGGGAGGACAGCGGGCAGTCCGCCCCGCAGGACCGCGCCGCAGGCCCCGCACCGGCGCCGTGGCCCGCCGCCTCCGCGTCCGCCGCCCCGGCGGCGGCCGGGGCCTCCGGCTCGTCCGACCGCTTCAACGGTGTGTGGTGGGCCGTACCCGGACTGGTGGCAGGGGCAGCGCTCGCCCTGGCCCTGCGGCCACTGGCGGCCCGTCGAGGTGTCGGCGGAAGCGGGGGCGAGGGCCGCGGCCGGGAGACCGGTCCACGTCAGGAACTCCTCGACCTCTGACTGCGCAAACGCATGGGCGCGCCATGGATTGAAGGTTTCCTCCCCGAGGATCCGACCGACGATACAAAGTGGGCGTTACCCGAGCCCGACGCCGCACGACGAACGGAGATCCCGTGTCGACCACGGAAACTGCCATCGCCTCCGCCGAGGCGCACAGCGCGCACAACTACCATCCGCTTCCGGTCGTCGTCGCCTCGGCGGACGGCGCCTGGATGACCGACGTCGAGGGTCGGCGGTATCTCGACATGCTCGCGGGCTATTCGGCGCTCAACTTCGGCCATGGCAACCGGCGTCTGATCGAGGCCGCCAAGGCGCAGCTGGACCGGGTGACCCTGACCTCGCGCGCCTTCCATCACGACCGGTTCGCCGATTTCTGCACGCAGCTCGCCGAGTTGTGCGGCATGGAGATGGTGCTGCCGATGAACACGGGGGCGGAGGCCGTGGAGACGGCGGTGAAGACCGCCCGCAAGTGGGGCTACCGGGTCAAGGACATCCCGGACGGCATGGCGAAGATCATCGTCGCCGCGAACAACTTCCACGGCCGGACGACGACCATCATCAGCTTTTCCACGGACCAGGAGGCTCGGGCGGACTTCGGACCGTACACACCGGGGTTCGAGATCGTGCCGTACGGGGACCTCACCGCGCTCCGTGCGGCGATGACCGAGAACACCGTGGCGGTGCTGATGGAGCCGATCCAGGGCGAGGCCGGGGTGCTGGTGCCGCCGCCCGGCTATCTCCCCGGGGTGCGCGAGCTGACCCGAGAGCGGAATGTGCTGTTCATCGCGGACGAGATCCAGTCGGGGCTGGGCCGGACGGGCAAGACCTTCGCCTGTGAGCACGAGGACGTCGTGCCGGACATGTACGTGCTCGGCAAGGCGCTGGGCGGCGGCGTGGTACCGGTGTCGGCCGTCGTCTCGTCGGCCGAGGTGCTGGGGGTCTACCGGCCCGGTGAACACGGTTCGACGTTCGGTGGAAATCCGCTCGCCTGCGCGGTCGCACTGGAAGTCATCGCGATGCTGCGTACCGGTGAATTCCAGCAGCGGGCCAAGGAGTTGGGCGACCACCTCCATCAGGAGCTGGGGCTGCTCGTGGGCGGCGGCGCCGTGGAGGCGGTGCGGGGGCGCGGGCTGTGGGCGGGCGTGGACATCGTCCCGAGCCGCGGCACGGGCCGGGAGATCTCCGAGAAGCTGATGAACCGCCGGGTGCTGGTCAAGGACACCCACGGTTCGACGATCCGGATCGCCCCGCCCCTGGTGATCAGCAAGGAGGACCTGGACTGGGGCCTGGAGCAACTCCGGGAGGTGCTGCGCGGCTGACGGGACGCGCGTGTCGCCCACAGCCGGTGCCCGGAGCAAGCCCGGCCGGCAGGCGCACCGGGAGGGGCACTCGTGCCCCTCCTAGAGGATGACGTGGGGCAGGAAGCGGGCGTACTCGTCCGTGACCAGCCCCGCCGATTCCCGGATACCGAGACCCGCCGCCTCGTCCTCGACGACCCAGGCACCGAGCACCACCCGATTGCCGTCGAAGTCCGGCAGAGGCGCCAACTCCTGGTAGCAGCACGGCTCGTCCCGTGTCACCGCGGGGCTTCCCGGTCCATGGATCGTGACACCGGCACTCTCACGGCCGAGCAACGGCTTGGCGACATAGCCACGGCCGCCCTTCCCGTCCGCGGCCAGTTCGCGGGGGCCGTCCAGATAGGAGGGCAGCAGATTCGGGTGGCCCGGAAAGAGCTCCCAGAGGATGGCCAGCAGCGCCTTGTTGGAGAGCAGCATCTTCCAGGCGGGCTCGATCCAGCAGGTGGTGCCGGTTCCGCCCCCGTTGTCGAGGGTGTCCAGGACATGCGGGCCGAAGCGGTCGGTCGCCAGCCACTCCCACGGGTACAGCTTGAAGCAGCTACGGATGAAGCGGAGCCGGTCGTCGACGAACCGCCCGGTGAGCCGGTCCCAGCCGATCTGTTCGACGGAGAGTGCCTCGGTGTCGATCCCGGCCTGCTCGGCGGTCTCGCGCAGATACGCGACCGTCATCAGGTCCTCGCCCAGTTCGTCTCCTTCGGAGTGGGCGAAGTGCAGCGGCCCCGGCGGCAGCAGTGCGGCCTGCCGCTTCCATGCGGCGACGAGACGCTCATGAAGGGAGTTCCACTGGTCGGCGTCCGGGAATCGGTCCTCCATCCAGAACCACTGGGCGCTGGCCGCCTCCACGAGCGAGGTGGGGGTGTCGGCGTTGTACTCCAGCATCTTCGCCGGGCCGGTCCCGTCGTAGCGCAGGTCGAACCGGCCGTACAGGGAAGGCAGTTCGGCGTGGCGTTGCCAGGATTCGGTGATCAGGGCGGCCAGTCGGCGGTCGGTGATGCCGAGCTCGGCGAAGCGGTCCCGGTCGACCATGTGCGCCGCGGCGGCCAGACACATGGTGTGCAGTTCCTCGACGACGTCCTCCAACGCCTCGACCTCGGGCAGCGAGAAGACGTAGTAGGCACTCTCGTCCCAGTACGGGCGCAGGGATCCGTCCGGGTAGCGGGTCAGCGGGTCAGCGGGTAGACGATCCCCTGCTCTTCGACCGTCTCCTGCCAGCCGGGGCGCGGTTGCGCGGTGCGGCGTTCCATGACCGGTCAGCCGCCGCTCGTACCGGAGCAGCCGAAGCCGCCGCGGTCGACGGCGGACTTGTCGAAACTGCCGCCCTGAACGGTGCCGCCCTTGGAGGTGCCGCCGTAGTAGTAGTCGCCCTTGCCGTTGCTGTTCTTGCACTCGTAGTTCGGCAGCTTGGAGTGGGTGACCGGGTCCACGCACCGTTTGTCCGGCTCCGAACCACAGGACGTGATCGCCGCCGCGAGAACGCCCATGGAACCGAGCACCACTGTGCTCGACCTCAACCTGCGCTTGGCCATTTTCGGTCTCCCCCGTTGTCCGGTTCACACCATAGGAACGTTCGCCAGATTAGAGGGCTGCTGCTTTCGGCCGGAACCACCCACGTAGAGTCCCCATGTGCTCCTTGGGATGATCTGCGCGCTCGGATCCGCGGTCTGTTTCGGTACGGCCTCCGTCCTCCAGGCCGTGGCCGCGCGGGCGGCCGCCGGGCCGGGGTCCGGTGCGGGGGTCGATCCGGCGTTGTTGCTGCGCGCCGTGCGGCAGTGGCGTTACATGGCCGGACTCGCCCTCGACGGCTGTGGTTTCGTCCTCCAGATCGTCGCCCTGCGCTCCCTGCCCATCTATGCGGTGGGCGCCGCCCTCGCCGCAAGTCTCGCGGTGACGGCCGTGGTCGCCGCGCACCTGCTGCACGTGCGGCTGAGCCGTACCGAGTGGGCCGCCGTCGGCGTGGTCTGTGCGGGTCTCGCCATGCTGGGGCTCGCCGCCGGCGGCGAGGGCGACCTGACCGGCTCGACCGCGCTGCGCTGGTCGATGCTCGGTGTCGCACTGGGTGTCCTGGTGATCGGCGCGGCGGCCGGGCGGCTGCCGGAGAAGTCGCGCGCACTGGTGCTGGGGCTGGGGGCAGGGTGCGGTTTCGGGGTGGTCGAGGTCACTGTGCGGCTGATCGACGACGTCTCGCCGTCGGCGCTGGTCGCCAACCCGGCGACGTATGCGCTGCTGTTGGGCGGAGGTGCGGCGTTCCTGCTGCTCACGTCCGCGCTGCAGCGGGGCTCGGTGACGACGGCGACGGCCGGCATGGTGATCGGCGAGACGATCGGTCCGGCGCTGGTGGGCGTCGTCTGGCTCGGGGACCGCACGCGGGAGGGTCTCGGCTGGCTGGCGGTCACCGGGTTCGCGGTGGCGGTGGTGGGCGCGCTGGCGCTGACCCGGTTCGGCGAGGCTCCGGCGGACATCACCGAGCCGGCCGTCCCGGGCGCGCGGTAGCGCGTACCGCACCGGTGCGGTCCTCCCACACCCCTACGGGAGCACCCGGCACAGCGCCTCCAGGGTTCCCGCCCAGGCGCTGTCGGTCGGCGCCCCGTAGCTGATGACCAGGGCGTCGCTGCCCGCCTCCGCGTCCGTGTGCCGGAAGCGGTCAAGACCCTGCAGTGCCAGGCCCTGCCAGGCGGCGGCCTGGATCACCGCTCGCTCGGTGCCCTCCGGGAGTTCGACCACGGCGTGCAGACCCGCGGCGATCCCGCTGACCCGGAGCGCGGGAGCACGTTCGGCGAGCGCCGCGACGAGCTGGTCGCGGCGGCGCCGGTAGCGCAGCCGCATGGAGCGCACATGGCGGTCGTAGGCGCCGGACTCGATGAACTCCGCGAGCGTCAGCTGGTCCAGCGTGCTCGACACCCAGTCGACCTGACCCTTGGCCTCGGCCACCGCCCCCACCAGCCCGCGCGGCAGCACCATCCAGGCCAGCCGCAGCCCGGGCGCCAGGGACTTGCTGGACGTCCCCAGGTAGACGACCCGTTCCGGGTCGAGGCCCTGGAGGGCGCCGACCGGCAGCCGGTCGTAGCGGAACTCCCCGTCGTAGTCGTCCTCCAGGATCAGTCCGCCCGTGCCCCGCGCCCAGTCGACCGCTGCGGCCCGCCGGTCCGGATGGAGCGGGACCCCCGTGGGGAACTGGTGCGCGGGCGTCATCAGGACCGCGCCCACCCCACGCATCCCGGCCAGTTCCCCGGTCCGGGAGCCGAGTCCGTCGAGCGGCAGGCAGGGAGTGCGCAGTCCGGCATCAGCGAGCAGCTGCCAGTGCATGTCCAGTCCGTACGACTCGACGGCCACCTCGCGCACCCGCCGCTGCCGCAGCACCTTCCCCATCAGCATCAGGCCATGGACGAAGCCGGAACAGATCACGATCCGCTCCGGGTCCGCGTACACGCCGCGCGCCCGCGCCAGATAGCCGGCCAGTACGGTGCGCAGCTCGATGCGTCCTCGCGGATCGCCGTACCCGAAGGCGTCGTTGGGCGCGGCGGTCAGGGCACGCCGGGCCGCCTTGAGCCAGTCGGAGCGCGGGAACGTGGAGAGATCCGGCGAGCCGGGCATCAGGCTGTACGTGGGCCGTCGGCGCACCGGCCTGGAGCGCGGCGTCGTCGTGGCCACCGGGCGCGGTTCGGTCCGCTGTGCGACCCTCGTACCGGAGCCCTGCCGGGCGGTGAGCCACCCCTCGGCGACCAGTTCGGCGTAGGCGTCGGCGACGGTGTTCCGGGCGATACCCAGGTCCGCGGCGAGCGTCCGGGAGGACGGCAGCCGGGTACCGGGTGCCAGCCGCCCGGTCCGTGCGGCCTCCCGCAGCGCGTCCATCAGCCCGGCCCGCAGCCCTGCCGCACCGGTCGGGTCGATGTGCAGGTCGGCTCCGAAAGTGGCCCAGGAATCCGTCATGAAAATGGACCATACCCGTGCGCCATCCACCCCGTAGCGTCGTATCCATGACCACGAACGAGCACTCCCACTCGAACTCCGGCCACGCCCCCGAGCACAGCGCCCGCCTGCACTGGGCCCAGCTCGCCCCCGATGTCTACAAGGCCATGGTCCGGCTGGACGTCGCGTCCCGGAAGGGCCTCGACCCGGTCCTCGTCGAACTGGTGAAGGTCCGCGCCTCGCAGCTGAACCACTGTGCGTTCTGCCTCGACATGCACACCAAGGACGCGCTCGCGGCGGGCGAGTCCGTCGAACGGATCATTCAGCTCAGCGCGTGGGAGGAGTCGCAGCACTTCTACACGGAGAAGGAGATCGCGGCGATCGAGCTGACAGAGGCCGTGACGGTCCTCACCGACGGTTTCGTGCCGGACGAGGTGTACGAGAAGGCCGCGAAGCACTTCGAGGAGGCCGAGCTCGCCCAGCTGATCGCCGCCATCACGGTGATCAACGCCTGGAACCGGTTCGGTGTGACCACCCGGATGGTCCCGGGCCACTACACCCCGGGCGACAGCAAGCACTGACCCTGATCCGGCAGATCCGGTCCGGGCCGCGATCCGGACCGTCAGCCCACCCCACCCCAGGAGCCCCGCGATGACTGTGTCCGTTCTCCGCGCGCTGCACCACGGCCGCACCCCCGGCGACCCGCTGGTCCTCCCCGGCCCGTGGGACGCCGCGAGCGCCCGTGTCTTCGCCGACGCGGGCTTTCCGGCGCTGGCCACCCCGAGCGCCGGGGTCGCGGCCTCGCTCGGGTACGAGGACGGGGCGACGCCCGCCGCCGAGATGTTCGCGGCCGTCGCCCGGATCGTGCGCGCCGTCCCGGCCGCCGTCCCCGTCTCGGCGGACATCGAGGCGGGTTACGGGCTGGCGCCGGAGGAACTCGTGGAACGCCTCCTCGACACCGGAGCCGTCGGCTGCAATCTGGAGGACTCGGCCGACGGCACCCTCGTCGATGCCCAGCGGCAGGCGGACCGGCTGGCGGAGGTACGGGCGGTCGCGGGCGACCGGCTCTTCGTCAACGCCCGCATCGACACATACATCCACGGCGTCCCCGACGGCACGGACCAGGAGGCGGAGACGGTTCGCCGCGCCCTGCTGTACGTGGCGGCGGGCGCGGACTGCGTCTACCCGATCGCGGCCCCGCCCGAGGCCCTGCCCCGGCTGGCTGCCGCCATCCCGGGCCCGCTCAACGCCCTCGCCCGGGCCGGCGGCCCCACCCCGCGCGAGCTCGGCGGGCTGGGCGCCACTCGGATCACCTTCGGCCCGAGACTCCAGCGCCTGGCCATGGCGGCCGTACGCGAGATCGCGGACGAGCTGCGGAAGGGGTAGGCGCCGCGGCGCGGTGCGCGGTCGTCGCCGCCGAAGGCCCTCGGTGGCGACGCGGCCGCCCCCGGCAGCGACTGCTGCCGGGGGCGGTGGTGTACGCCTCGGAGGGCGTAACGGATCAGATCAGGCCGAGCTCGCGGACCGCGTCGCGCTCCTCGGTGAGCTCCTGCACGGACGCGTCGATGCGCGCACGGGAGAACTCGTTGATGTCCAGGCCCTGGACGATCTCGTACTTGCCGTCCTTCGTGGTGACCGGGAAGGACGAGATGAGACCCTCCGGCACACCGTAGGAGCCGTCCGACGGGATACCCATCGAGGTCCAGTCGCCGGCGGCGGTGCCGTTGACCCAGGTGTACACGTGGTCGATGGCGGCGTTGGCGGCCGAGGCGGCCGAGGACGCGCCACGGGCCTCGATGATCGCGGCGCCGCGCTTGGCGACGGTCGGGATGAAGGTGTCGGCCAGCCACGCCTCGTCGTTGACGATCTCCGCGGCGTTCTTGCCGGCGATCTCCGCGTGGAAGATGTCCGGGTACTGGGTCGCCGAGTGGTTGCCCCAGATCGTCAGCTTCTTGATGTCGGAGACGGCGGCACCGGTCTTGGCGGCCAGCTGCGAGATCGCGCGGTTGTGGTCCAGGCGGGTCATCGCGGTGAAGCGCTCGGCCGGTACGTCCGGGGCGGCGGCCTGCGCGATGAGCGCGTTGGTGTTGGCCGGGTTGCCGACGACGAGGACCTTGATGTCGTCCGCGGCGTTGTCGTTGATGGCCTTGCCCTGCGGCTTGAAGATGCCGCCGTTGGCGGAGAGCAGGTCGCCGCGCTCCATGCCCTTCGTGCGCGGGCGGGCGCCGACGAGCAGGGCGACGTTCGCACCGGCGAAGCCGACGTTGGCGTCGTCCGTGATCTCGATGTTGCGCAACAGCGGGAAGGCGCAGTCGTCGAGCTCCATCGCGGTGCCCTCGGCGGCCTTCAGCCCCTGCGGGATCTCCAGGAGGCGCAGGTTGACCGGCACGTCCGGGCCGAGCAGGTGGCCGGAGGCGATGCGGAAGAGCAGCGCGTAGCCGATCTGGCCGGCTGCGCCGGTCACGGTGACATTCACGGGAGTGCGGGTCATGGCGATCTCCGTTAGACAGCTGGCGGTGGGGGTCCCTGCCCCTGGTGCTGGATATCCCCTGAATCTTGATGTGAAGAGATATCCAGCGTTCAGGCTATCCGACCCGGGACCTCCGGGCCGCCCGCCCCCCTGTGGCACCGCACACAGCCGGTCACTCACCGCTCACCGCGCCCCGCCCGTTCTCACTCGGCGGCGGCGGTGGTGCACCGTTCCTGGGCAGTGAGCAGGAGTGAGTCCCGGCTCACCGGCACGCCTCGAACGGTCTTGGGCGCACTGGTCCTCCGCTTTCACGTCCCGGGCGGCGACGCACATCACGTATGCGCTCCGTCCCGGGCGGGCGGAATCCCTACGACCTGGCCATATAGGTGTGGCCAAGGCGACGGGGAGGCCCCGAACCATCTCGCTGGTGATACGGGAGCCCCGACTGCTGACACCACACCCGGCGTCCCAGATCGCGCCGAGAACGTTACGCACACCCCGCCGGGCATACCCGCAGCTCGTCGCGCCGTTCACCCAATCGAGTTCATGTTCGCCAAAACCATGTGCCTGCCCAGCAGTTATGAACCCCTTCGTGCCGGAGGCGAGGGTCGCGCACGCCTTGGCGTCGGCGGCCTTCTTCATGGCGACCATTGGGGTGTACGCGTCCGCGCCGGCGTCGACGACGGGGCGGCCGGGGCCTTCCCGCCCTTGTCGTCGCCGCCCGGGTCGGTCAGGAGTACCGCCGCGGCCAGCACCAGCAGTGCGCCCACCACACCGGTGAGCACCAGGGTCAGCCTGCGGCGGTCGGCCGGCTGCGGCGCCCGTGGCGCGTTCCCACGCTGGATCGGTACGGATGGCGGGCGCCCCCCGCCGCCCGCACCCGCGCCCTCGTCCACGGCCGTGCCGGTGGTCCGGCCGCCGAAGCGGCGGCTCCTGTCGTCGCCCAACGGGTTCGGCCCGAACTCGCCGAGCGCCGCGCGCGCCTGCGCGACCCGGATGTCTTCCATCGTCAGGCCGTGGCGCATCTCGGAGCGGCTCCAGGCCCGCTCCGCCAACTCCCACATGGTGGCCAGATGTGCCTGGTCGGTGCCCGTGACCTCGGCCAGAGCGACGATCGCCCCCTCAGGGGCGAGCAACCGCCCGTTCAAGTAACGCTCCCACGACGTCTTGCTGTAGCCCGTGCGGTCGGCCACCGCTGCGACACTCAGCCCGCTGTGGTCGATGAGCCTGCGCAGCTGGCCCGCAAACTCCCTCACCTGCGGATCGAGTTCATCCGGTAATGCCTTCCAACGAGGCATTGTTCCCCCTCCGTTCCCCCGAACGTGCCTGGCGTGCCCCGCTCTTCCGTCGCCCTGTCGTTCCCCCTGCCCCGATACGGCGGTCCACCGTTCCGGACTACCCAGAAGGATGCCCAAAGGCAGGCTGCCAGTTGCGGGAGAGATGGCGCACGGTGGCGTTCGAGGGATCGGCGCGCACCCTCGCGCGCCCCCCTTCCGTGGCGCTCCGCCACGCCGGACCGCCACCGTCGCGCAGCGATCACACCATGGCGGAATGGTCACTTCCGTGCCACAGGCCTCCGGCACCCCTTGATCCCTGACGCCCCGTCGACAAAGCTGACGTCCGGCCGGGGCAAGGCCGCTCAAGTCGCCACGTTCCGGGGGCATCTGCGCTCCGGTGGACTCCGGCCTCGGGTGTCCGTCCCTTCTCGGGGGAGGGGACGGACACCACAGATCGGCGTGTGGGCAGTCGGCGCGAGGCCGTCAGAGCGACGCGATCTCCTTCTGCAGGTTCACGTCGAGCACGTTCAGGAACTCCCCCGTGGTCAGCCACGGGGCGTCCGCGGAGATCAGCCGCGCCAGATCCTTGGTCATCCGACCGCCTTCCACGGTCTCGACGCAGACCCGCTCCAGCGCTTCGGCGAACGCGACCACCTCCGGTGTGCCGTCCAGCCTGCCGCGGTGGGCGAGTCCGCGGGTCCAGGCGAAGATCGACGCGATCGGGTTGGTCGACGTCACCTCGCCGCGCTCGTGCCGGCGGTAGTGACGGGTGACCGAGCCGTGCGCGGCCTCCGTCTCGACGGTCCTGCCGTCGGGGGAGGTCAGGACCGAGGTCATCAGGCCGAGCGAGCCGAAACCCTGCGCGACGACGTCGGACTGGACGTCGCCGTCGTAGTTCTTGCACGCCCAGACGTAGCCGCCCTCCCACTTGAGCGCGGAGGCGACCATGTCGTCGATCAGGCGGTGCTCGTAGGTGAGACCTGCCTTCGCGAAGTCCGCGCGGAACTCGGTGTCGAAGACCTCCTGGAAGATGTCCTTGAAGCGGCCGTCATACGTCTTGAGGACGGTGTTCTTCGTCGACATGTACACGGGGTAGGCGCGCGCCAGTCCGTAGCGCAGCGAGGCACGCGCGAAGTCGCGGATCGCCTCGTCGTGGTTGTACATCGACAGCGCGACACCGGCACCCGGGTACTCGTGGACCTCGACCTCGACGGGATCGGAGCCGTCCTTCGGCGTGTAGGTCATGGTGAGGGTCCCCGGGCCCGGGATGTTCAGTTCGGTGGCGCGGGACTGGTCACCGAAGGCGTGCCGTCCGACGACAACGGGCTTGGTCCAGCCCGGGACGAGCCGTGGCACGTTCTGCATGATGACCGGCTCGCGGAAGACGACGCCGCCGAGGATGTTGCGGATGGTGGCGTTCGGCGAGCGGTACATCGCCTTGAGCCCGAACTCCTCGACCCGCTCCCTGTCCGGCGTGATCGTGGCGCACTTGATGCCGACGCCGTACTTCTTGATGGCGTGGGCGGCGTCGACCGTCACCCGGTCGTCGGTGGCGTCCCGGTGCTCGATGCCCAGGTCGAAGTACTTCAGCTCGATATCGAGGTACGGAAGGATCAGCCGGTCCTTGATGAAGGACCAGATGATGCGGGTCATCTCGTCGCCGTCGAGCTCGACGACGGGGCTGGCTACCTTGATCTTGACCATGGAGCGGACACATCCCTCTCACGCTTCGACTGCCGGTTATCTCGATGCCAAGATACTCGATGTCGAGATACATGGTGGCGGTTTTGCCCTGCACAAAACCGCGGCCCCCTCGCACCTGTCGGGTGCGAGGGGGCCGCGGCGGGGCCGCACGGGCGGCGGTGTCAGCGGATCGTGAACCGGACCACGTGCTCCAGGAAGGGGAGGTCGAGCCATGGCTTGGGCTGCGCCACGAGGGCGAGCATCACGATCAGGACGCCCAGGAGTCCATACGTCACCAGGTCGGTGAAGCGGGAACGGACCGCGAGCATGCCCACCGAGGGGACGACACAGCGCAGCACGGCGCCCCCGATGAGGGCCGCGCCGATCAGTATCGTGCCGATCCGGAAGGCCTCCGTGAAGGGGTTCAAGGCGACGATCAGCAGTCCGGTCCCGGCCGTGCAGAGCACGGCCAGCAGCGGCCACTGACGGGCCGGGGCGGGCGCGTCACCCGACGCGGCCCGGCCACCACCCTCGGGGCGGGCGGTGTCCCGGGTGAACGACGGGAACCGTCGCGATCCACGCGGACCGCCACCGGGCGCGGGGGCGGAGACGGCGTCGTCCGGGCCCCGGTCCGAGCCGTTGTCGCCGGAGCCCTCGCCCTCGGCTCCGCTGCCCGGCTCGCGGCCGTCGGAGCCGCGCGCACCGCTGTCGGAGTCGCCACCCGCGCCGGCCTCCGCGCCGCGAGCCACGTCGTCCCGCGGACCTGGGGCCGAGCCCGCATCGGAACCGGAAGCCGCGCCCGCGTCCGCGCCGGAAGCGTCCTCCGGCCCGGTTCCCGAGTCGCCGTCCCGCCGCACGTCGGCGCCCCGGGCCGGCTGGGCACGGTCGTCGGCCGCCGCCCCGCCGGAGGCCTCCACCGCGGTCACTTCCTCATCCGGCGGCGCCGGAATCGTCCGGCCCGCCGCGGCGGCCGGATCGGCCGGACTCGTACCAGCACCCATGGGGTTCCTTCCGGATCAGGTCAGCATCAGGTCAGCCGGAAGACGCGGCAGCCGCGTCGCGCTCGGCCGCCTCGACCACGTTGACGAGCAGCTGGGCGCGGGTCATCGGGCCCACACCGCCCGGGTTCGGGGAGATCCACGCGGCGACCTCGGCCACACCGGGGTGCACATCGCCGACGATCTTGCCGTGCTCGTCCCGGCTGACGCCGACGTCGAGCACGGCAGCGCCCGGCTTCACGTCCTCGGGCTTGATGATGTGCGGGACACCCGCGGCGGCGACGATGATGTCGGCCTGCTTGAGCTGGGCGGAGAGGTCACGCGTACCGGTGTGGCACTGGGTGACGGTGGCGTTCTCGGACTTACGGGTCAGCAGCAGCGGGATCGAGCGGCCGATGGTGACACCGCGGCCGACGACCACGACGTGCGCCCCGTTGATCTCCACACCGTGGTGGCGGAGCAGCTGGACGACGCCCTGCGGGGTGCACGGCAGCGGACCCGTCTCGTTCAGTACGAGGCGGCCGAGGTTCATCGGGTGCAGACCGTCGGCGTCCTTGGCCGGATCCATCAGTTCCAGGACCCGGTTGGTGTCGATGCCCTTGGGAAGGGGAAGCTGCACGATGTAACCCGTGCAGTCGGGGTTCGCGTTGAGTTCCCGTACGACGTCCTCGATCTCCTCCTGGGTGGCGGTGTCGGGGAGTTCGCGCTGGATTGAGCCGATGCCGACCTGCGCGCAGTCGCGGTGCTTGCCGTTCACGTACCACCGGCTGCCCGGGTCGTCCCCGACGAGCAGGGTTCCCAGGCCAGGGGTGATGCCCTGCGCCTTGAGGGCCGCCACGCGGGCGGTCAGATCGGACTTGATCGCGGCTGCGGTGGCCTTGCCATCGAGAATCTGGGCAGTCATGGTGTCCATCCTCGCGGATGACCCCGCCCGCATACCAATTCTGGGTGCCGCCGGTGGCCATCAGGTTGCGCTTGGACAACACATTCGGCTACTGACTGGACAAAAAGCCGATGTCAAGACCACGATGAGCCGCGCAGCACCGTGGGCAGTGTCGGGGGGACAGGCCGTTCTGATTGTGCACCGTTCCTCCGCGCGGACCGCGTCGTCCCCGCACATTTTTCGACGGAGGAATTTCGCCATGAGCAACGGCGACCCGAACAACCCCTATGGCCAGCCGCAGGGTGGGCAGCCGGGCTACGGCTACCCCCAGCAGGCCCCGCAGGGCGTGCCGCAGCAGGGTTACGGCTACCCGCAGGCCCCGCCCGTCCAGCCCGGTTACGGCTTCCCTGGTGTGCCCACCGAGATGCCGGGCGGCGTTAAGGCGGCCCGGGTCATGCTCTACGTGATCACTGGCCTGCAGGTCATCGGCGCGGTCATCTTCGCGATCGCCGCTGCGGCCGTGAGCGCCGCCAAGAACGACGCGACGCTCAAGGACGACGTTCAGTTCCAGCAGCTTGCCGACTACTCCGGCAATGCCCTGTGGGGCATCGTGGCCTTCGCGGTGCTGTGGGGCGTCCTTGCCGTGTTCCTGGCCGTGAAGTTCGGCAAGGGGACCAACGGCATCCGCATCACAGCGATCGTCTTCGGTGCGATCACCGCGATTCTCGGTATCTACCCGTTCGTCATCTTCGGTCTCGTCCACACGGTTCTCGCCGTGCTGATCATCGTCTTCGTCGCGAGGGCCGACGGTAACGCCTGGTTCAACCGCCAGCAGCAGCCGCAGTACTGATCCGGCCGCGGGCCTGCCGGCCCGCCGTCGCGGCACCGGAATCACACGAAGGCCGTACCCCCGCACGTGAGTGGGGGTACGGCCTTCGGCCGTTCTGCCGGGTCAGTGGAAGAAGTGCCGGGTACCCGTGAAGTACATCGTCACGCCCGCCTTCCTCGCGGCCTCGACGACCAGCTCGTCACGGACCGAACCGCCGGGCTGGGCCACGGCCTTGATGCCGGCCGCGGTCAGGATCTCCAGGCCGTCCGGGAACGGGAAGAACGCGTCCGAGGCGGCGTACGCGCCGCGCGCCCGCTCCTCACCCGCCCGCTCGACGGCGAGCTTCGCGGAGTCGACGCGGTTGACCTGGCCCATGCCGACGCCGACCGAGGCGCCGCCCTTGGCGAGCAGGATCGCGTTGGACTTGACCGCGCGGCAGGCCTTCCACGCGAAGGCGAGCTCGGCGAGCTCGTCCTCGGAGAGCGCCTCACCGGTGGCGAGGGTCCAGTTGGCCGGGTTGTCGCCGTCGGCCTGGAGCCGGTCGGTGACCTGGAGCAGCGCGCCGCCGTCGATCGGCTTGAGCTCGACCGCGGAGCTCGGGGCGTCGGGGCAGCGCAGCACGCGGATGTTCTTCTTGCGGGCAAGGATCTCGACCGCGCCGTCCTCGTACGCCGGGGCGACGATGACCTCGGTGAAGATCTCCGCGACCTGCTCGGCCATGGCGACGGTCACCGGACGGTTGGTGGCGATGACCCCGCCGAACGCCGACAGCGGGTCGCAGGCGTGCGCGTTGCGGTGCGCCTCGGCGATGTCGTCGGCGATCGCGATGCCGCACGGGTTGGCGTGCTTGATGATCGCGACGCACGGCTCGGCGTGGTCGTACGCGGCACGGCGCGCGGCGTCCGTGTCCGTGTAGTTGTTGTACGACATCTCCTTGCCGTGCAGCTGCTCCGCCTCGGCCAGGCCACCGGAGCCGGAGGTGTACAGCGCGGCGGGCTGGTGCGGGTTCTCGCCGTACCGCAGGACGTTGCTGCGCTCGTACGTCGCACCGAGGAAGTCGGGGAAGCCCGAGTCGTCGGCGGCTGCGTAGTCGTCCGCGAACCAGGAGGCGACGGCCACGTCGTACGCGGCGGTGTGCTGGAACGCCTCGGCGGCGAGCCGCTTGCGGGCGGTCAGGTCGAAGCCACCCGCCTTGACCGCGGCGAGGACGTCGGCGTACCGCTCGGGGCTGGTGACGACGGCCACGGACGGGTGGTTCTTGGCGGCGGCGCGGACCATCGACGGGCCGCCGATGTCGATCTGCTCCACGCACTCGTCGGCGGAGGCGCCGGAGGCGACGGTCTCCTTGAACGGGTACAGGTTGACGACGACGAGGTCGAAGGGCTCGACACCCAGCTCGGCGAGCTGCTCGCGGTGGGCGTCCAGGCGCAGGTCGGCGAGGATGCCGGCGTGGACGCGCGGGTGCAGCGTCTTCACGCGGCCGTCGAGGCACTCGGGGAAGCCGGTGAGCTCCTCGACCTTGGTGACCGGCACACCGGCAGCGGCGATCTTCCCGGCGGTCGAACCGGTGGAGACGAGCTCGACGCCCGCCTCGTGAAGACCTCGGGCGAGGTCTTCGAGCCCCGTCTTGTCGTAGACACTGACCAGGGCGCGACGGATGGGCTTATTCACCGACATGACCGAGATGAACCTTTCGTCCCTCAATGCGATAGCCGTTACGGGCGAGCCGCCCCACGACCTCGACGAGCAGCTTGCGCTCGACTTCCTTGATGCGTTCGTGGAGAGCGGCTTCGCCCTCCGGCGTGTCCTCTTCGGTCACCTCGACCGCGCCCTGCGCGATGATCGGACCGGTGTCGACACCGTCGTCGACGAAGTGAACGGTGCACCCGGTGACCTTCGCGCCGTACGCGAGTGCGTCACGCACCCCGTGGGCACCGGGAAAGCTGGGGAGCAGGGCGGGGTGGGTGTTGACGAACCGGCCGCCGAACTCGGCGAGGAACCGCTTGCCCACGATCTTCATGAAGCCCGCGGACACCACGAGGTCCGGGTGGTGCGCTGCGGTGGCCGCGGCGAGCGCCGCGTCCCACTCCTCGCGGGTGGCGTAGTCCTTGACCTTGCAGACGAAGGTCGGCAGCCCCGCGCGCTCCGCCCGTTCCAGACCCACGATGTTGTCGCGGTCGGCGCCGACCGCGACGACCTGGGCGCCGAAGCCCGCAGGGTCGTCATCGATCGCGTCGAGCAGGGCCTGGAGGTTCGTACCCGAGCCGGAGACCAGCACGACCAGGCGGGCCGGGGCGGCGGAGGAGGGCGGGGAGGCCACGGCTGGGCCCTTTCTCGCGTGGTGAAGCCTCGCGTGGTGAAGCAGAGCGACGCTATTTGTACGGTCGTACGAAAGAATCGCCCCCCTCGATACGGGGAACTCTACGAAGGAGTCGACCGTCAGCAACGATACCGGCACATCGGGGGACCCCCACGGGACGGGGGTGAGGGGCCGGATCGAAGAGAGGAGGGGGCCGGGCGGAAGGCACGGGCCGCCGCGGCCGCGCTCCCCGCTTTCGGCCCCTGATGGCCGGGAGGTAGCGTCAGGGGACAGCGAACCGTCCGCAGGGCGGAAATGACGAGATGGGGAAGACGTTCACCATATGCCGGACCGACGCCGCCGCACCGCCTTCCGCCTCCCGCTGCCCGAGCGGTCCTCAGTGCTGCTGAGGGAACGCCGGCCCCCCACGGACTCCTCCTCTTCCCCGGACAAGGACGACAACCCGTTCGCCGCACCGCCGGAGAACCGCCCCGACCAGCCGTGGCAGCCCCGCCACCCGTCGAACGGCGGGACCGGCGGAGAGGGCAACGGGAGCGGAAACGGCGACGGGGCACCCGAGAACGGCTCCTCCGACGACCGCCCCGTCTGGGGCAGCCAGTGGAGCAGCCGGCAGCCGGGACGCCAGAGCGGCGGCTTCGGTGGCCGTCCCGGCGGCCAGGGCGGACCGAACGGCCGGGGCGGACCCGAGAACACCCCCGGCGGACTGCGCTGGGACCCGACCGACCCCGCCCAGCGCCGCGCCCGCTACGCGCTGCTCTCCGGCATGTGGGCCTTCTTCTTCGCGATCTTCGATTTCCCGGAGATCGCCCTGCTGCTCGGCACGCTGGCCGTGTACTGGTCGATCAGCTCACTGCGCGCCAAGCCCAAGAGCGCGACGGCGGCGGACGGCACCGCCGCCGGTTCTTCCGGTACGGGCTCCGCTGCGACAGGCGCCCCGGCCTCCGGACCCGGTGCACCGTATGCGCAGATCCAGGGCAGGCCGCAGACGACGGCCGCGGTCAGCGGGCTCGTCACGGCGCTGCTGGCGCTGTCGATCGTCGCGATGACGTTCACGATGCAGCTGGTCTACCGCGACTACTACACCTGCGTGAACGACGCGCTCACCAAGTCCGGGCAGCTGGCCTGCAACGATCTCCTGCCGAAGCCGCTGGAGCCGTTCTTCGGCGTCAAGAACTAGCGTTTTCCCCCGGCGCACTCGTCGGCCCGGCCTCCGAAGGCCGCGGCCACCGCGAGTACGGCACCCTCAGCAACCGCGGC
>NZ_JBEZKL010000082.1:0-32309 GCF_040704695.1 Streptomyces sp. NPDC048411 | reverse complement strand
CCGGCGACTTGAACGGTCGCCGGCATCAACCGGAACTTCGATGCGTTTGGGCCGGGCTGGCCAGACATCGTCATACCGCCATGACCTGCATGTTCACGTATTCACCAGGACTTTACAGTCACCCCGGGAACCGATACCTCGTGGGGGAATGTATTATTAAATCCTATTTTGCTGCCTTGATTTGCCGCCGATTGGAGAGACCCGTTGCAGCCTTGGAAGTTGATCGGTAGGATCAATTCCCAAGATTGTGAAACTGGAGGTTATTCATGGGTTTCATTCGTAAGTGTGCAGCTGTGGCAGTATCCCTGCCGCTCATAGCTGCCGCTGCAGTTGCGACGGCTTCTAATGCGGCAGCGGCTTCAGGAAACTATTGTGGCCCCAATTGCCTTGCCTTCACTTACAACAGCAACACGGCGGGCTCGCGCATCTACTTCTGGGGCACTGATGTTCCAGACCTGGCGCCTTACAAGTTCTTGACCTCAGGTGCCGGGCAGGGGCAGGCGCTTAAGAATAATGCGGCTTCCGCGTTGAATGATTCACCCAACCCTGCCACTATTTTCTACAACAGTAATTATGGCGGATCTTGCGACACCATTTCATGGTTCGGAATCGCAGACCGACTGCACAATACTTACAATAATAACGCGTCCTTCAAGCTCGGCTACAGCAATTCTAAGTGCTACCAGTTCTAACGGGGTTGCCGCAGCCATGCCTACGCAATTTTAGCGTAGGCATGGTTATCCGTGCATTGAAATATTTTGCGGGTAAGTACTGGAGTGGTTCACGGGTGAAAAATCACAATGCCGCGATTAGGCTGCACAGATTCTGGACGCCTGCGGCGTATACACTCACCTTCGCAGCCCTTGCCAGCTGCACCGCCGAGCCCAGTTTCCCTGAGGCCAGTACGGTCAAACCCAGGCCATCCATGAGTGCGACCAATTCAGTGGAATCCAACGCTTCGGTGGGCTATACGTTCAGACTTCCCATCGCGAAGTATTCCTACTCCGACTTGCAGATTGCCGAAATTAACGCCGCTGAGAATCTATTGACAGAGCGGTGCATGCGGAAATTTGGAATTGAGTATCGAGTTCCGCCAGCGCCTCGACAGACGTCGGGTTCCGACCGGAGGTACGGTCTGTCGAGCGCTGCTGACGCGGATCGATATGGCTACCACCTACCACCGAATCTCCCTGCGTACAATCCGGCACAGGATCTTGGTGTAGATGAAGCCTCCGTACTTCTCGGGGTTTCGGGCGGGACCGCTAAAACTAAAAAAATCACCTACCACGGAACGGAAGTTCCGGCGGGAGGTTGCTGGCGGACGGCCGCACGCTCACTGGCGTCAGGACATGAGGACAAAAACGCTGCCCAAGTGGCAAGCGATATCGCGTACCGCAGTTACCAGGAATCCGCCAATGACGCGCGAGTCCAGACTGCTGTCAGTGAATGGTCCTCTTGCATGAAGATCCATGGCTTTGATTACTCCAGCCCGATGGCCGCTCTGGGTGACTCGAAGTTTTTCGAGAAAAGGCTGTCCGCTGGCGAGATAAAGACAGCCAAGGCGGATATGGGATGCAAAAAGGAAACAAACTTGCTAAACGTCTGGTTCTCTATTGAATCGAGCATCCAAAGGGGAATGATCGTCAAGCAATCAAAAATACTGGAAAGACTTCATAACCTTCACTTGTCGAAAGTTGCCGCTGCCCAGAAAATTACATCCGGCAATCATTGATCAGAAGCTCAAATGGTTCTCTTCGGGGGTGTAGCGGGCGTGGGGGCCGCCGAAGTAGCCGCAGACGATCTGGGGCTGGCGTTCAGGGCTGATTCAGTCCGAGTGATCAGGTATGGCCGCTGGTCAGGGCATCGTGAAGGTGTCGTCGGTGCCCGTCACGAACGCATCGGAGCTCAGGTTGAACCAAGTCACGGTCTACCGGCCCGACGTGAATCTATGAGTTGCTGCTAGCGTCCTGCGCCGGAGATCCGTCGTTAGTTCCTGTATGGGCGATTCTTCGAGTGTGCCCGCACCGCGTCGTGGTCCGAAGCTGGAACCTTGGCCGACCACGCGTGGTCAAGGAGGCCGCCGCACCACTCGGTGCGGCGGCCCTCGCCGTTTCCACAGCCCCGTACGGCAGGATGTGCGGCATGCCAAGCGCAGAACACACAAGCGTGCACCAGGATCGGCCCGTCGTTCGGCCCACGCACCAGGACGAGGTCGCCGCGGCCGGCAGCGAGCTGATCGGCGGGCGGTCGGGGCTCTGGGCGCGACTCGGCTCTGGCCCCCTCACCCCTGTGCGTGTCGTCGCCCTGGTGGCGATCGGCATGTTCGCGCTCGGCATGGTGCAGAAAGTGCCCTGTTACAACTGGGCGTGGTTCAGGGGCGCCAGCTCGCAGTACACGCATGCGTGCTACTCCGACATTCCGCATCTTTTCGTCGGACGTGGTTTCGCGGACGGTCTCGTACCGTACTTCGACCGGCTGAGCGACACCATGCAGTACCTGGAGTACCCCGTCCTGACCGGGGTGTTCATGCAGGTCGCGGCCTGGCTGACGCCCGGCGGCTCCATCCAGTACCGCGAGCAGATGTACTGGATGGTCAACGCGGGCATGCTGATGATCTGCACCGCGGTCATGGCGGTGTGTGTCGCCCGTACGCACCGGCGCCGTCCGTGGGACGGACTGATGGTCGCTCTCGCGCCGGCCTTCGCGCTCACCGCGACGATCAACTGGGACCTGCTGGCCGTCGCGCTGACGGCCGCGGCCATGCTCATGTGGTCCCGGCAGCGGACGCTTGCCTTCGGCATCCTCATTGGCCTCGCCACAGCCGCGAAGCTCTACCCCGTACTCCTGCTGGGGCCGGTCTTCGTGCTCTGCTGGCGGGCCGGCAAATGGCGGGAGTTCTTCGTGGCGACACTCGGCGCGGCCGCATCATGGCTGGTGGTGAACCTGCCGGTGATGGTGTTCGCGCCCGAGGGATGGAAGAAGTTCTACACGTTCAGCCACGACCGGCCGCTCGACTTCGGCTCGTTCTGGCTGATCATCTCGCAGCGGACCGGCATTTCCATCCCGGTCGACACGGTGAACACCGCATCGACGCTGTTGATGCTCTTCTTCTGCGTATGCATCCTGGTGCTGACACTGATGGCTCCGCGCCGGCCCCGCTTCGCGCAGCTGGCCCTTCTTGTCGTCGCGGCGTTCATTCTCACCAACAAGGTCTACTCGCCGCAGTACGTGCTGTGGCTGATCCCCCTTGCCGCGCTGGCCAGGCCGCGGTGGCGGGACTTCCTGATCTGGCAGGCGTGCGAGGTCATGTACTTCCTCGGGATCTGGATGTACCTCGCGTACACGACCAGCGGTGACAAGCACCAGGGGCTGCCGACCGAGGGCTATCAGGTGGCGATCGCCCTGCACCTGCTGGGCACGCTCTACCTCTGCGCCGTCGTCGTACGGGACATTCTGATGCCGGAGCGGGACGTCGTACGCAGGGACGGTTCGGACGATCCGTCGGGCGGGGTGTTCGACGGTGCCGAGGACGTCTTCGTGCTGGGGCATGCGGCGGCGCATTCGCCGAGATACCCGGCACCCGCGGTCGAGGGGCCGCGGGTGGAGTGGGGTGCGGCGCACGGGCCGGTCACCGAGCGAACAGGGGCACATGGGCCGGCCGCGGACTGAACAGGGCCTCGCCAAGGGCGCGAAACCCTTGGCGAGGCCCGGTTCCCATCGGCCGTGGGGGCCGGTCGTGGTGCCGTTTGGCTTGGTGTTTAGTGCCCCAATCGGCAAGCTTTGCCCCTCGCGCCGCCCAGCACGCCCGCTCGCCGCGTTGGCCGAAAGCCCTGGTAGCTCCCTCTCAGCTCCGTTCGAGCAGGGGAGACCCCATCCCAAGGACGTCCGGCCGCCTGGCGATCGCACGCACTGGACGGCGCTCCTCATGGGGCACACATGGCCGGTCACGGCACTAGCGGTCGACGAGGCGGTCGAACTGGGTGGTCGTGTGGCGCAGATGGGCCACCAGCTCGTCGCCGACCTTCGGTTCCTGTGCGTCCGCGGGCACGAACAGGATCGACACCTGCATGTGGGGGGGCTCGGCGAACCAGCGCTGCTTGCCCGCCCAGACGAAGGGCGACAGATTCCGGTTGACGGTGGCCAGGCCCGCGCGGGCGACGCCCTTGGCGCGCGGCATCACGCCGTGCAGCGCCTTCGGGGCCTCCAGGCCCACGCCGTGCGACGTGCCGCCGGCGACGACCACCAGCCAGCCGTCGGAGGCGGCCTTCTGCTGGCGGTAGCCGAAGCGGTCCCCCTTGGCGACGCGCGTGACGTCGAGGACGGCACCCCGGTATTCCGTCGCGTCGTGGTCGCCGAGCCACAGCCGTGTGCCGATCCGGGCGCGGAAGCGGGTCTGCGGGAACTGCTGCTGCAGCCGGGCCTGTTCCTCGGCGCGCAGATGGCTGACGAACATGGTGTGCAGCGGCAGCCGGGCGGCGCGAAGGCGGTCCATCCAGCCGATGACCTCCTCGACCGCGTCCGAGCCGTCGGTGCGGTCCAGCGGCAGGTGCAGCGCGAAGCCTTCGAGACGTACGTCCTCGATGGCGGCGTGCAGCTGCCCCAGCTCCTCCTCCTTGACGCCGTGACGCTTCATCGAGCTCATGCACTCGATGACGACCCGGGCGCCCACCAGCGCGTGCACGCCGTCCACGGAGGAGACCGACCGGATGACGCGGTCGGGCAGTGGCACGGGCTCCTCACCCCGCCGGAACGGGGTGAGGACCAGCAGATCGCCGCTGAACCAGTCCTTTATGCGGGCTGCCTCGTAGGTGGTGCCGACGGCGAGAGTGTCGGAGCCGAAGCGGGTCGCCTCGTCTGCGAGTCGCTCGTGACCGAAGCCGTATCCGTTGCCCTTGCAGACCGGGACGAGCCCGGGGAACTGGTCGAGGACGGATTTCTGGTGCGCCCGCCAGCGCGCGGTGTCGACGTAGAGGGAGAGCGCCATGGCCGGTCCGGAACCTTTCTGGTGGCTGCGGTGTATCAGAGGTATGTGGAGCTTGTCGAAGTGTCTGAGCCTGTCGGCCTGCCTGCCGGCGGGCCTGCTGAAGCGCTCGTTGAAGCGGGTGATGCCGGTTTCGTCAGCGGCGCGACATGTACATGTCCAGCGCCTTGTGCAGCAGCTTGTTGAGCGGGAAGTCCCACTCGCCGACGTACTCGACGGCTTCGCCGCCGGTGCCGACCTTGAACTGGATCAGGCCGAAGAGGTGGTCGGTCTCGTCGAGCGAGTCGCTGATGCCGCGCAGGTCGTAGACAGTGGCGCCCATCGCGTAGGAATCGCGCAGCATCCGCCACTGCATGGCGTTCGAAGGCCGTACCTCGCGTCCGATGTTGTCGGACGCGCCGTACGAGTACCAGACGTGCCCACCGACGACGAGCATTGTCGCCGCGGAGAGGTTCACCCCGTTGTGGCGCGCGAAATACAGCCGCATGCGATTCGGGTCCTCGGAGTTGAGGACGGTCCACATGCGCTGGAAGTAGGAGAGGGGACGCGGCCTGAAGTGGTCGCGCACAGCGGTGATCTCGTACAGCCGCTGCCATTCGGCGAGGTCCTCGTAACCGCCCTGGACCACCTCGACACCGGCCTTCTCAGCCTTCTTGATGTTGCGCCGCCACAACTGGTTGAAGCCCTTGAGGACGTCTTCGAGCGAGCGGTTCGCCAGCGGCACCTGGAAGACGTAGCGCGGCTGCACGTCACCGAAGCCGGCGCCGCCGTCCTCGCCCTGCTGCCAGCCCATCTTCCGCAGCCGGTCCGAGACTTCGAAAGCGCGCGGCTCGATGTGCGTGGCCTCGACGTCGCGCAGGCGCTTCACGTCGGGGTCCTGGATACCGGACTTGATAGCGGCTGCGTCCCAGCGGCGGATGACGACCGGCGGTCCCATCTTCACCGAGAAGGCGCCCTGCTGCTTGAGATGCGCGAGCATCGGCTGCAGCCAGTCGTCGAGGTTCGGCGCGTACCAGTTGATGACCGGGCCCTCGGGGAGGTATGCGAGATACCGCTTGATCTTGGGGAGTTGGCGGTACAGCACCAGGGCGGCGCCCACGATCTCGCCGCTCTTGTCGAACCAGCCAAGGTTCTCCGAACGCCATTCGGTCTTCACGTCCGCCCACGCCGGGACCTGGCAGTGACTGGCCGACGGCAGACTCTGGATGTATGCCAGATGCTGCTCTCGGCTGATGGTCCTCAGGGTCAGGCTCATGCGGGGCGCTCCTCGGCAGGTGTGTCCCCATCGGTCAGGGGCTCCGGCTCTCGCGCCGAAGCCTACTGCGACCGGGGAGCGCGTCGTCTGGCCCTGTCGGACCTTCTCGGCCAGGTGGGTCCCGGCTGTCCGCCCCCGAGGGGCCTGGACGACCCTCTGAGGGGGTGCGGGTGGACGTGCCGGGACCGGCGTCCGGAGGCGTTCGGGACAGGCGCGGCTACAGGCCGCCGAAGAGCCCGCCGTGGGCCATTCCCAGGTAGAACCCGATGGCGGACGCGCCTATACCGAGGATCAGCGGGAACCTCTCGCGGGTGGTCACCGAGATGTACTGCCCGTATGCACCCGTGAGGATCCCGATGAGCCCGGCCCACGAGCTGAGCAGATGCAGGCTGTGGAACATCGCCGTCACGAAGGCGATAAGACCGAGGGCCACGGTTACCGCCACCAGAGTGTCCTGGAGGGGATGGGGTCTGCCGTCCGTGGCGAGAAGGGAAACGGGGGGGCGGGTTCGCATTGTCTGTGCCATGGAGTACCTCCTGGCCGAAAAGGCGGCGCATCGTGGCGTCGCTCACACCCGATGTGTACAGATTGCGTCTCCTGAGCACCGGATTTCAACCGGAAGCCGGTGTGCGGGTACTCTGTACGATCTGCACCGGTGTCTGCCCAGGCCAGCACGGCAGCCCTCCTCGGAAGGGGGCGTTGTCAGTGGCGGCTGTTTTACTTGGAGACACTGTTGCTTACGCATCACGACCCTCCTGCCACGGAACGACCGTGGCCGCTGAGTCCAAAGGAGGTGGGTTCCACATGCGTCACTACGAGGTGATGGTCATCCTCGACCCCGATCTCGAGGAGCGCGCTGTCTCCCCGCTGATCGAGAACTTCCTCTCCGTCGTCCGTGAGGGCAACGGAAAGGTTGAGAAGGTCGACACCTGGGGCCGTCGTCGTCTCGCTTACGAGATCAAGAAGAAGCCCGAGGGCATCTACTCGGTCATCGACCTGCAGGCCGAGCCTGCGGTCGTCAAGGAGCTCGACCGCCAGATGAACCTGAACGAGTCGGTCCTCCGGACCAAGGTCCTCCGTCCCGAGATCCACTGAGCACCTAGCTCAGCGGTCATCGGGTTCGAGTAGCAGCAAGCAGCCAGAAGCAATCCCCGCCGAGAGGTTCACCCATGGCAGGCGAGACCGTCATCACGGTCGTCGGCAATCTCGTCGACGACCCCGAGCTGCGCTTCACCCCGTCCGGTGCGGCGGTCGCGAAGTTCCGCGTCGCGTCCACTCCCCGCATCTTCGACCGGCAGACCAATGAGTGGAAGGACGGCGAAGGCCTGTTCCTCACCTGCTCGGTCTGGCGGCAGGCGGCGGAGAACGTCGCCGAGTCGCTCCAGCGAGGCATGCGCGTTGTCGTGCAGGGCCGGCTGAAGCAGCGGTCGTACGAAGACCGCGAAGGCGTGAAGCGCACGGTCTATGAGCTGGATGTCGAGGAAGTCGGCCCCAGCCTCAAGAGCGCCACGGCCAAGGTCACCAAGACCACGGGTCGCGGTGGCCAGGGCGGTCAGGGTGGTTACGGCGGCGGCCAGCAGGGCGGCGGCAACTGGGGCGGCGGTCCCGGTGGCGGCGGCCAGCAGGGCGGCGGCGGTGCTCCCGCTGACGACCCGTGGGCCACCGGCACGCCGGCCGGCGGCCAGCAGGGCGGGGGCCAGCAGGGCGGCGGAGGCGGTTGGGGCGGAAGCTCCGGCGGCTCCGGCGGCGGCTACTCGGACGAGCCTCCCTTCTAGGGCAGCTCGTACCCCCACTTCTTGATCACACAGGAGAAACACCATGGCGAAGCCGCCTGTGCGCAAGCCTAAGAAGAAGGTCTGCGCTTTCTGCAAGGACAAGACCCAGTACGTGGACTACAAGGACACGAACATGCTGCGGAAGTTCATTTCCGACCGCGGCAAGATCCGTGCCCGCCGCGTAACCGGCAACTGCACGCAGCACCAGCGTGACGTCGCCACGGCAGTCAAGAACAGCCGTGAGATGGCGCTGCTGCCCTACACGTCCACCGCGCGATAAGGGAAGGGTGACCGAATAATGAAGATCATCCTCACCCATGAGGTCTCCGGCCTCGGCGCTGCCGGCGACGTCGTCGAAGTCAAGGACGGGTACGCCCGCAACTACCTGGTTCCGCGTGGCTTTGCCATCCGCTGGACCAAGGGTGGCGAGAAGGACGTGGCGCAGATCCGCCGCGCCCGCAAGATCCACGAGATCGCGACGATCGAGCAGGCCAACGAGGTCAAGGCCAAGCTTGAGGCCGTGAAGGTTCGTCTGGCTGTTCGCTCCGGCGACGCCGGCCGTCTCTTCGGCTCCGTCACCCCGGCCGACATCGCTTCGGCGATCAAGGCTGCCGGTGGCCCGGACGTCGACAAGCGTCGCGTCGAGCTCGGCTCGCCGATCAAGACGCTTGGCGGTCACCAGGTGTCCGTGCGTCTGCACCCCGAGGTTGCGGCGAAGCTCGGCATCGAGGTCGTTGCTGCCTAAGGGCACAGCTCACCAGAGCAACTGAAGGGCCGCACCCCACGGGGTGCGGCCCTTTGTCGTTTCACGTGAAACAGGGTCGACGGCCGCTGCTCAGCGGGTGGCTCCGGTGACGATCCACTTACCCGAGCGTGTGCGCAGCCAGAGCGTCACCATGCGGACCGTCATCATCAGTGCCATCGCCCACCACAGAGCATTCAGTCCCCCGCCGTAGGTGGGCACGAGCAGGGCGACCGGGGCGAAGACGGCCAGGGTGATCAGCATGGCCCAGGCGAGGTACCGACCGTCTCCGGCGCCCATCAGCACGCCATCCAGGACGAAGACCACACCGGCGATCGGCTGGCACACGGCAACCACCAGCAAGGCGCGGAGCAGGGTGCTCTGCACGTCCTGGTCGCCGGTGAACAAGGGGATGAACAAGGGACGCGCGAGCACGATCAGTGTCCCGAGCACCACACCTGAGGCAATGCCCCACTGCACCATGCGGCGGCATGCCTCGCGTGCGCCCTCGGTGTCATTGGCTCCCAGGTAGCGGCCGATGATGGCTTGCCCAGCGATCGCAATGGCGTCGAGAGCGAAGGCCATCAGGCTCCACAAGGAGAGGATGATCTGGTGGGCGGCGATATCGGTGTCGCCGAGGCGTGCTGCGACGGCGGTGGCGATCATCAGGACGGCGCGCAGCGACAGCGTACGAACCAGCAGGGGGACGCCTGCCTGGGCACTGGCCCTGATCCCTGCCGTGTCGGGGCGCAACGATGCGCCGTGCCGGCGTGCTCCCCGCACCACCACGACCAGATAGGCCGAGGCCATGCCGACCTGGGCGATCACGGTGCCCCAGGCCGATCCGGCGATACCGAGACCGGCGCCGTAGACGAGCCCCGCGTTGAGGGCTCCGTTGGCCACGAAACCGCCGATGGCGACATACAGCGGGGTCCTGGTGTCCTGCAGGCCACGGAGCACGCCGGTAGAGGCCATGACTATGAGCATGGCGGGGATGCCGAGGCTGGAGATCCGTAGATAGGTGGTGGCGTACGGCGCGGCGGTGTCGGAGGCGCCGAAGACATCGACGAACCAGGAGGCAGAGGGCAGGGCCACGGCGATGACGGCGATGCCGAGGAGCAGTGCCAGCCAGATGCCGTCCATGCCCTGCCGTATTGCGGAGGCGAGATCGCCCGCGCCTACGCGTCGCGCGACCGCCGCCGTGGTGGCGTAGGCGAGGAAGACGAAAATGCTCACGGCGGTGGTCAGCAGAGCCGCGGCGACGCCCAGGCCGGCCAGTTGCGGTGTGCCGAGATGGCCGACGATGGCGCTGTCGACCATGACGAAGAGCGGCTCGGCGACGAGCGCGCCGAAGGCGGGGACGGCGAGTGCGACGATCTCACGATCGTGCCGTCGGCGGCTGGAATATGAGGTCGCGGTGGCCTGGGGCATGAGGGTCAATCTAATCTTCCACAGGTAACAGATGCAATGCTGTGTCAGTCCTTACATTTACTGGTGCTGAGTGTTCTCCTGTGTGCGATTTGCCGTGATCTTGTGCCGACTCGGAAAGTTTTTCTCCCCCACAGGCCGTGGATGGAGAAATCCCAGGTCAGGGCTGTGGTCGGGGCGGCGTTATGAGTTTGTCCACAGTGCTGTCCCCTGCTCCGTGCACAGGTTCTGCGGAGTTCTCCACAGCATCTGGTCCGTCGTCCACATGCCCTGTGGATAACCAGATTGGCTGACGGTGCAGCGAGGCCTACCGTGGACCGGCGCCCACACCCCGTTTCAGCCCTGGAATCCCGCAGAACTCGACGTGCCGGAACCGGAGTCGAGCGTCTTGTTTGTCGGTGCTGTGCCGTAAGAAAGAGTGGCACGGCGAAGGTCCGCGGAGCGGACGGGAGGAGGTGGCACGGTGAGCATTCCCGAGCCTTTGGACGACCCCTGGGCCGACACTGGTCCCAGTGACCGTCTGCCCGTTACCCGCCAGCGTCGCGGCGAAGGTCGGGACCGCGGCGAGCAGCACGACCGCGGCAGGGAGAGCGGCGGCTGGGACGGCGGCTCGCCCGGATTCGAGCGCGTGCCCCCTCAGGACCTCGATGCCGAGCAGTCGGTCCTCGGCGGCATGCTCCTCTCCAAGGACGCCATTGCCGACGTCGTGGAAATCATCAAGGGGCACGACTTCTACCGCCCCGCCCACGAGACCGTCTTCCAGGCGATCCTCGACCTCTACGCCAAGGGCGAGCCCGCCGACCCGATCACGGTCGCGGCCGAGCTGGTCAAGCGCGGCGCGATCACCAAGGTGGGCGGCGCCCCCTATCTGCACACCCTCGTCCAGTCCGTGCCGACCGCGGCCAACGCCTCGTACTACGCGGAGATCGTCCACGAGCGGGCGGTCCTGCGACGGCTTGTCGAGGCGGGCACGAAGATCACACAGATGGGATATGCGGCCGACGGTGACGTCGACGAGATCGTCAACTCGGCACAGGCCGAGATCTACGCCGTCACGGAGCAGCGCACCAGCGAGGACTATCTGCCGCTGGGCGACATCATGGAGGGCGCGCTCGACGAGATCGAGGCGATCGGTTCGCGCTCCGGCGAGATGACCGGCGTACCGACCGGCTTCACCGACTTCGACGCCCTGACCAACGGTCTGCACCCGGGCCAGATGATCGTCATTGCGGCGCGTCCGGCCATGGGTAAGTCCACGCTGGCCCTGGACTTCGCGCGGGCCGCGTCGATCAAGAACAACCTCCCGAGCGTGATCTTCTCCCTCGAAATGGGCCGCAACGAAATTGCGATGCGACTGTTGTCCGCCGAGGCGCGGGTGGCTCTGCACCACATGCGTTCCGGCACGATGACCGACGAGGACTGGACGCGGCTGGCCCGCCGGATGCCGGACGTCTCGGCCGCGCCGCTCTACATCGACGATTCGCCGAACCTGTCGATGATGGAGATCCGGGCGAAGTGCCGTCGGCTGAAACAGCGGAACGACATCAAGCTGGTGATCATCGACTATCTGCAGCTGATGCAGTCCGGTGGCTCTAAGCGTGCCGAGAGCCGTCAGCAGGAGGTCTCGGACATGTCCCGAAACCTCAAGTTGCTGGCCAAGGAGCTGGAGCTCCCGGTCATCGCGCTGTCCCAGCTGAACCGTGGTCCGGAGCAGCGGACGGACAAGAAGCCGATGGTCTCCGACCTTCGCGAATCCGGCTCCATCGAGCAGGACGCCGACATGGTGATCCTGCTGCACCGCGAGGATGCGTATGAGAAGGAGTCCCCGCGGGCGGGCGAGGCGGACCTGATGGTGGCCAAGCACCGTAACGGCCCGACGGCGACGATCACTGTGGCATTCCAGGGCCACTACTCACGCTTCGTGGACATGGCGCAGACCTAGAGGGTGTCTGTAGGTTCTTAAATCTCGTGTCATTTTCTCAGCCGCCGTGTCATGTGGATGGCATTTATGACATCTCCGTGAGACAGCACAGGTCAGCGGCAAGGAAATGACACGGAGCTGAGACGCCAGCGGGTGACACGGAGTGAGACGCCCGAAGGACGCCCACGTCAGAGGCCCGGCAGATGACACGGGCCGCGAGAACCTACATGCCTGTAGGGACTCCGAGTCGATCAGCCCTGTGCTCGGCTCCACCTTGCGGCCGTCAGCTTCGCGGACCTGACCACGCAGGGCATCGTGGACCCGCTCGACTGCCCCGTCATCGTGCCTACACGGTGGGCCACAGCAGGAAGTCCTTCGGAAGCTGCCGCCAAGCACACGCGGTCCGCACAACGTAGAAGATCGCATCCACGATCCGCCGCCTGGGATGCTTCTCCCGCCGACCGCCCTTCGGGCCCACCCTCGCAGACGGCAGCAACGGCTCAACCAACGCCCACCAGGTATCCGTCAAGACCGACGGATACCCGCCCCCCACAGCACTCACGTGGAGCTCAACGCTCGCCCAGGCCACAGGACACGGCAGATCTCAAACGCGAGGAAGCAACTCGGGTGAAACATCCCGCCGCCCCCACCGCATCTAAATGGTGTAGGCGACGAGGCAAGGGGAGGGCGGCGGATGAGACGGCCCAGGAGAGCGCCTTCCGGGAGTTCGCGGCGGCCCGCATGGGGCATCTCTTCCGTTCGGCGTGCCTGTTGACCAGCGGAGACACCCATCTCGCCGAGGATCTGGTGCAGGAGACGCTCGGGCGGATGTATGTGGTGTGGGGTCGGTCGTCGAAGCTCGGCAATCCGGCGGCGTACGCGCAGACCGTTCTTGTGCGTGTCTTTTTGGCGCACCAGCGGCGGCGTTCGGCGGGAGAGCGGCCGAGCGACAAGATTCCCGACGTCTCGGAGACGGCCGCGCAGGGTGACGCCTCGCTGCGGCTCATGCTCCTGGACGCGCTGCGGAAGCTGCCGGCGAAGGACCGGGCGGTGGTCGTGCTGCGGTACTGGGAGGACCGGTCCGTCACGGAGACTGCGGACGTTCTCAACGTCAGCTCCGCAGCCGTACGCACCCGCAGCACCCGTGCACTCGCCCGGCTGAGGGTGCAACTGGGCGGCAGCATCGGAGAGTTCGCCGCGCACTGATCAGTCCGACTGACTATTACGAGAAATGGTGGTGGTTTGGCATGTCTGGAACGCAGGAGGACCTGGACGCGTTCGAAGGCGGGCTCGGTGACGCGCTACGCCGCACCGGGGAGGACTTCTCCGTGGAGGGACGCCCGCTGGTGGACGGCGGCGTCATGCGCGGCCGGCGGGGGCTGCGGCGCAGGCGGGTCGCGGCCATGACTGGCAGCGTTGCGGCGCTCGCCATCGTGGGGTTCGGGGCGTCGTACACCACAGGGGCGTTCGGCGGCGGCTCGGGGCAGGGCGGGGCGAGCGTGGCTGCGCAGCCGAAGGTGCAGGAGACCGGCCCTTCGACGAAGTCGTCGCCCGGCAAGGGGCCGCAGCTCTCGGCGCAGCAGGTGATCGGGAGGTTGGAGGGGCTGCTGCCGGAGGGGAAGGTCAGCGGGCAGACAGGGCGCGGTACGGCCAACCGGTTCGGGCCATCGGCGCACCTCGTCTTCGACGATGGCAAGGGCAAAGCTGCGATCGACGTGAGCGTCGGCGCCATCGACCCGGACGGCACGGCAGCGGAGCAGCAGCTCGAATGCCCCGACAAGACCTTCGGGCTGTACGATTCCTGCCGGAATGAGACGCTTGCCGATGGTTCGCGCCTGATGGTGTTGCGCGGGTACGAATACCCTGACAAGCGCGTGGACACCAAGTGGTGGCACGCCTATCTCGTGACCCCCGACGGATACAGGGTCGATGCCAGCGAGTGGAACGCGCCTGCAGAGAAGGGCGCCGCCGTTTCACGGGCCGAACCCCCGCTCACTGTTGGGCAGTTGAAGGGACTCGTCATCTCCGACGAGTGGCGGCCCGTGATGAACGCTCTGGGAAAGGCGGCCCCGGAGCCGGTACGGCAGCCGCCGGCGCAGGGGCAGGACGGCCAGGCGATCCTGAGGAAGCTCAAGTCGCTGCTGCCCGTGTCCGCGAAGGTAGCCTCCGGGCGCGGTGACGGCGGATACGCGTACGTCGTCGTGAATGACGGCAAGGGCGCGAGCCTGGTGCAGATCAACGTGCAGCCGAACATGTCGGACGTGGAGGGGGAGCTCTTCGGGTCCGGGGCGGAGGTGCTGCCGGACGGGACGAAGGTCGTTACGCATCAGGGCCCGGGCGAGAAGGGCGGCGCGGGCGTGGTGATGTGGACCGCCGACACCATCCGTACGGACGGCCTCCGGGTCGTGGTGTCCGCGTTCAACTCCGGGTCGCAGAACGCGAAGGCCACACGGCAGACACCCGCGCTGACCATGCAGCAGCTGAAGTCGATCGCCACGAGCGGGAAGTGGGCCGGAAAGTAGGGCCGTAGGCAACGCACCTGCTCCTTCCGGTAGTTCGGGAGGCGGTTCACCCTTCGCGGTGGCCGCCTCCCTCTTCGTGTTGCGTAGGTGAGCGTTGCGCGGCGCTGTCACCTTGCCCGGGCTTCCTCGCAGCCACTGTCGCAAACCGTCGCCACCCTGCTGGACGACACCGGAGCGCCTGCAGTTGGTACACCCGCGCGTACGCCGGCGCACAGCGTCCCCGCACACCCGGAGAAGCAGGCTGCTGCGCCCCGCAGCGTAGCGTCGCGCACTGCCCGTCAGCCGAACCCGCATGCCCGGGTTCGGCCGACGTCGTTCGCAGGAGGTCCGGCAAAGAACCGCTGGTCAGCGGGACGGCCGGTGTCACGAGCCGCGAGATCCTACAGTCCTTGTAGCAAAACAGCCGTGCCCCGGCCAAGCCCGAGCAAAACGGCCGGAGTATTGGCTCGTGTGCGAGCACCGCCCGCACCAGGCGGGCACCTGCTTGGTCCAGGTCACCACGTCGTGCCCGGCGACGCGCACCGTCCCGGCGTTGGCTTTCATCAACGTCGTCAGGACGTTCACCGTCGTCGTCTCGCCCGCCCCGTTCGGGCCGAGCATGGGAAAGCCGATCCCGCGGCAATTTCGAAGTCGATGCCGTCGAGTACGACTTTGTCGCCATATGCCTTGCGCAGCCCTGAAACTGCGATTGCCGACTTTTCATGCCTCCACCGTCTCCAGCGGGGCTGTCACCCACCTGTCACCCCCTAACACGACAACTGACACGGCGTTCCGACCTCGGAACCGCACGCTGAGGAAAAGAACATGCACCACGGGATCAAGGCACTGACACGGTGCTGGAACGGCGCATGAAGCCGCAGGTCACTTGAGATGACGCTGAATCACGTGATGGAACCTACAGTCCTGTGGGATCCCGAAAAAAAGTGCCTGCTGGTTGACCTCGCCGACGGTGAAGCAGTCGTCCTGGCCGTCGATCAGGGCCAGGTCGGCCCAGCCGCGCCCGATCAGTGCGCGGCGGCCCTGCGCGCGGATCGCCTCGACGGCCGCCCGGGCGATGTCCGTTGATGCGCGCATGGGCATGCTGCCGAAGCCCACGTACACCGGTGGTGTGCCGGCGTCCAGGAACGCCACCAGCTCGGCCGGGAGCAGGCGTCCGTCCGCCCGACGTCAGGAGCTCGTGAGGATGACGAGTTGCTGGGTCGCTCGGGTCATCGCGACATAGCGGTCGACCGCTCCTTCGATGCCCTTGCCGAATGCCTCTGGGTCGATGAGGACGACCAGGTCGAACTCGAGCCCCTTCGACAGCTCCGGGGTCAGTGACCGTACGCGGGACGTCGTCCGGAATGTGGGATCGCCGATGACGCAGGCGATCCCGTCGGCATGTGCGGCGAGCCAGGTGTCGAGGATCGAGCTCAGATCCGAAGCAGATCCGTGTACGACGGGGACGTCGCTGCTGCGGATGGAGGTCGGCACGTTGGCGTCCGGGAGCACGGCCCGGATGACCGGCTCGGCTTCCGCCATGATTTCTTCCGGCGTGCGGTAGTTGATGCTCAGGGAGGCCAGGCTGATCCGGTCGAGCCCGATCCGTTCGAGCCGTTCCTGCCACGCCTCCGTGAACCCGTGCCTGGCCTGGGCGCGATCCCCGACGATGGTGAAGCTCCGAGACGGGCACCGGAGCAGCAACATCTGCCACTCTGCGTCGGTCAGTTCCTGAGCCTCGTCCACGACGATGTGCGCGAACGGGCCGGCGAGCAGGTCCGGTTCGGTGCCGGGCAGTGCGGTCTCGTCGACCAGGGTGTCCTGTATGTCCTGTCCGCGCAGCATCGTCACCGCACCTTCACCGTCGTCATCGGCCTCAAGCAGGGCGTCGACGACCTTGGCCATGTGCTCGCGTTCGGCGGCGACAGAGGCTTTGTGTCGACGTTTACGCCGCGACGCCTCCGGGTCGCCGAGCCGCTGCCGTGCTGCGTCCAGGAGCGGCAGGTCGGACACCGTCCAGGCCTGGGCGTCCCCGCGCTGCAGCTGTGACACGTCCTCGGGGCTGAGCCAAGGAGCGCACTTGCGCAGGTAGGCGGGTACCGACCACAGGTCTCCGACGAGGTCAGCCGCTTCGAGCAGCGGCCACGCGCGGTCGAAGGTCGTGAGCAGCTCCCCGTTCTGCAGCAGCGACTTGCGGAGCAGGTCGGCCGAGACGTCGCCGTCGTGCTTGTCCACCAGGATCGTGAGCAGCTCCTCCCAGATCTGGTCGCGCGCCTCGTTGTGCGGAGTACCGGGTTCTGCCGCTTCGAACGCCACGGCCCAATCGTCGGCGTCCAGCCGGATGTCGGACCAGTGGGTCGTGATCGTCATCCCCTTGGTGGGCGGCTCCTCGTAGAACCTGACAGCCGTCTCGATCGCCTTCACCAGGTTCGCGGACGACTTCAGGAGGGCCACGTTCGGGTCGGCCTCGATCGCTGCTGCGGCTCCCTCGGCGACGAGGTCCCGCAGGGTGCAGGTCTGCACGCCCTCCTCTCCGAGGCTGGGGAGGACGTCGGCGACGTAGCCCAGGTAGGGCTGGTGCGGACCGACGAACAGCACGCCGCCCCGGCGGTGACCGAGGCGAGGGTCGGAGTAGAGGAGGTAGGCGGAGCGGTGCAGAGCGACGACGGTCTTTCCCGTACCAGGACCGCCGTCGACGACGAGAGCGCCGCGGGATCCCGCGCGGATGATGGCGTCCTGGTCGGCCTGGATGGTGCCGAGCACGTCTCGCATCCGTGTCGACCGGTTGCTGCCCAGGCTGGCGATGAAGGCGGACTGGTCGTCGAGCGCGGCGTGCCCGGCAAACCCGTCCGAGGTGAACACCTCGTCCCAGTAGTCGCTGATCCGGCCGCGGGTCCAGCGGTACCTGCGGCGGCTTGCCAGACCCATCGGGTTGGCGTGGGTGGCTCCGAAGAACGGCTCGACCGCGGGGGAGCGCCAGTCGAGCAGCAGCCGACGACCCGCGCTGTCCGTAAGGCCGAGTCGTCCGACGTACACGGGCTCGGGGTCGTCTGCGCTGACCATGTGTCCGAGGCACAGGTCCAAACCGAAGCGGCGCAGTGCGCGCAGGCGAGCGGTCAGCCGGTGGACCTCTGTGTCCCGGTCCATTGCCTGTCGGCCGATGCCGCCGGGCGCCTTGCGCTCGGCGTCGAGGCGGTCGGTCAGCTCGGCGATCGACTGCTCGAGGCACTCCGCGATGGCTGCGAAGTGCTGCTCATCACCGGCGATCAGCGTCGGATCGGCCTTGGGGGAGAGGTGGACGGGAAGGTCGAACGCGCTGGTGGTCAGGGGGTTCACTCATCAGCTCCGATCTGAGGCCGCTTGCAACCGTTGCGCGCGGCGAGGGGTCTGGTCCGCTGTGACGAACCTGGTGGCCATGACGAGCAACGCTCCGCCTGACGTGGACCCCGTGGCCGTTGTCGGTTCAGGTCGCCACGGTGTGCAGGTTCTCGTTTTCTGGATCCTGGCTCGATGATCCGGTGTGGTTCACGCGGACATGGGCGGCCTTTCTCGGCTGACCTCGAGCAGCAGCTTCGCGGCCACCGTTGTCCCGTCGGTGCGGATCGTTCCGGCCACAGCCGTCGCTCGTGCGCGGGTCTCGGGGGTCAGGGCCGTCTGGAGCGCGGCCGACAGGGACTCGAAGGTCGGAGCCGGAGCGTCGTGTGCCGCACCGATGCCCAGGTCGGCCACCCGGCCGGCCCAGTACGGCTGGTCCACCATCTGGGGTACCACTACCTGGGGCGCGCCGGCCCGGGTGGCCGTCGTCGTGGTGCCCGCGCCGCCGTGGTGCACGACGGCGGCCACCCGGCCGAACAGTGCCTGCTGGTTGACCTCGCCGACGGTGAAGCAGTCGTCCTGGCCGTCGATCAGGGCCAGGTCGGCCCAGCCGCGCCCGATCAGTGCGCGGCGGCCCTGCGCGCGGATCGCCTCGACGGCCGCCCGGGCGATGTCCGTCGATGCGCGCATGGGCATGCTGCCGAAGCCCACGTACACCGGTGGTGTGCCGGCGTCCAGGAACGCCACCAGCTCGGCCGGGAGCGGGCGTTCGTCCGGCAGGATCCACGCGCCGGTCTGTACGACGTCGAGGCCCGGCGTCTCCTGCCACGGGTCCAGGACCGGGTCCGTCGCCAGCCACGGCTGGTCGCCGATGACGTAGTCGCGGACGTCGTCCACCGGTGGCAGGCCGATCGACGCCCGGTTCGTGTTGAGCGCCTCACCGAACAGCGCGTTGATGCTCTGAGCGTCCAGGTCCCACAGCACCCGGTTGTCGGTCACCTCCGGCGGGAACGGCCGGCCCGGATACGCCAGCGGCGGGTGGTGCGGCGACGGCAGGGTGAGCTGCTGGAAGGTTACGGACACGGAGCGGATGCCCAGTTTCTCTGCCACCGACCGCGCGCCGGCCGCGGCCGGCAGCGCGCCGGTCGCCACCAACGCATCGCATCCCTCGGCCACCGCGGTGACCGCGTCGAACTGGCTGGCGATCAACTCGGCCGCGCGCCGGGGCAGGGATGACGGCGGCGCCGCCGCAGTCATCAGCGCGCGCGCCGACTGGCCGACCGGCACGAGCGGCACGCCGACACCGGCCAGCAGCTCCGCGAACTCCTCGTCCGGCGGCGCGCACACCCGCACCTCCGCGCCGAGTGTCCGCAACCGCACCGCGAGTCCCACCATCGGTTCGACGTCCCCGCGCGACCCATACGTCGACAACAGCACACGCACTTCGCGACTCCCATTTCCTCAAGTTCTGGCTTCGGTCGGCGATTTTGCGGCACGACCCGGGTCTTGCCGCAAGCCCCCCGGTGCGCTATACGTTGAGAGTGGAAAGGAGCGGGTACTCCCCTTTCCCCTTTGTCGTCCGCTGTGGACGGACAACCTCCTCGCGAAGCGGCGGCGCGCCGCGTACGGCGATACAGTCGGCCCAGGAAGATCTCCCCATGGGCCTACGGACGCGGCCGCGGAACGAGAAGTTCTTCACCCTCTTCAGCAAGGCCGGCTCAAACATCGTCGAGAGCGCCGCCCTTCTCAGGGAGTTCGTCGCCGCGCCGCACGAGCGCTGGGCGAAGCCCGCCAAACGCCGGTGATCCTCGGCGTCGGTAAGACGATCTTCCCCGTCGGCGGCGCGCTGCGCCCGCTGGAGCTGGTCTCCACGGTTACCAGCGGCACGGGGTTACACGTCTGCACCTACCGGCCGGTCGCCGAGGGGTAGGTCGGGCGGCGGGGCGCCGGGGCCGTGCGCCGGGCCGGCCCTGGTGGCCGTACGGTTCCGGCGCTTGCAGGTTCGCCTCGTTCGACCCGTCCGTCGGCGCGGCGGTCATCCGCCGGTTGCGCCGCTGCCGGCGCCGAGGCCCTGGGCGGTGGACACGGCCGGCCCGGTGGTGCGCAGCTTCATGCCGGCCAATTCCCGGCCGGCTCCTGGTCGAAGCACTCCAGGGCCGCCGGTCGGTGCCCGAGTGCGACGGGGCGGGAGCCTTCTCGACCTCGCGGGACGCTTCCCAGGGAGCGGGCCCGCCAGACCGACAGCCACGCGGTCAATCGTTCTTTGTCCGCCCGCGCCGCAGGCCGGAACCCATGCCGACCGGACGTGCCACGGTGGGTTCGGCAGCCGATAAACGCTGTTGTTGCGGACCCCGGCGATGGATACGGTTGCCGGGTCGTCCCGAGCGCGGAGCGACGTCATCGACAGGAGGTGTGCAGCACATGCGCAGGAGCCGTCAGCATCCGAACCCGTGCACTGCCATGCCACCACTCATGACGGAGACATCTTGTCGATTCGCATCACCCCGCTGACCGACCCCGACCGCGGCCCGGCCGCCCACCGCCTGGCGTGGCTCGCATCCGGTCCCACCGGAGCTCCGACCGGATCAGCCTTTCTACGTCTTTTCACGACCACTGGTCAGGATCACCTGGCCGAGCTCGAACTCGCCGTCCATCCGGCCGAGAGGCGGAACGGCATCGGCTCACAGCTGCTGGAAGCGGCTGTGGCCACTGCTCGAGCGGAGGACCGGAGCTGCGTCACCGCTCAGGTGGACGCGGGGTCACCCGGTGACCGGTTCCTTTCGGCGCGGGGCTTTCGCAAGGTCCTGACCCTGACCTTCGCCCGGCTCGCGTTGGCGCGGGCGGACCTCGCCGCTCTCACCGAGATCATCGGGAAGCCGCACCCCGGCTACCGGCTGGCGTCATGGGCCGGAACCGTCCCCGATGAGCTCGCCGAGACTTTCGCTGCTTCGCGGCGGGCCATGGACGACATGCCGATGGACGACACCGATTACGGCACGGTGAGCTGGGACGTGGACCGGGTCCGGGCCGTGGCACAGGTCATCGAGAAGCGCGGCGACCTTCTGTACACGGTCGCCGCCATCGACGTGTCGAACGGCACGATCGCCGGTTTCACCGAGTTGGTCGTCCCCGGCACCGGCAGGGGTGACGGCCAGCACTACGGCACCGGTGTCCTGCCCGAGCACCGCGGACATGGCCTCGGCCGATGGATGAAGGCTGAGGCGATCCGGCAGGCCGTCGAGTACCACCCGGATCTCGGCGGTCTGCTGACAGACACGGCCGACAGCAACCGGCCCATGCGCGCAATCAACGACGCGTTCGGATATCTGCCGACCCATAAATCGCTTCTGTACCAGCTCGATCTGTAGACGCGATGCCGTAGGGCCGGGGTTGCTCTCTCGCCCGGACAGGGCTGCCCCGGCCATGCGTTGCCCTCCCCGAGCGGGTCACCCCGCAGGGATGATGCGGGTGACGACCGTCTCCACAAGCCTGTCCAGGACGGCATCGGTGGGGGGAGCGTCGACGGTCTCGCTCCCGGTGAGCACGTCGGGCAGCGTGAGGTGCTCCAGCAGCAGGCCCGTCATGGCGAGATACAGCACGAGGACGGCGTCGGCATCGCCCGGCAGCCCCGCTTCCCGGTGGAAGCGGACGCTCTCGTCCAGATTGGCGCGGAAGGTCCGGTTGAGCCGGTCACGGAGGGCGGGGCGCCGGGTGGCCTCCAGGCGCAGTTCCAGCATGGCGAGGTAGCTGGTGCGATCGGCGGCCATGCGCTGCACCAGCCATCGCATCAGTTCGGTGACCAGCTCGCGCGAGGGAGCCGGACGCATCGCCTCCTCGACTCCGACCGGGTCCGGTGTCATCCGGTCGGTGATCCGGGCGCAGGCTTGCATGAACAGGTCGTCCCGGTTGGCGAAGTAGTTGGACGCCGTCCCGACCGGTACGCCCGCCCGTGTGTCGACCGCGCGGAAGGTTAGCCCTCGCGCACCTTCGTGCGCCAGCACCTCGATGGCGGCATCGACGAGTGCCGTTCTGCGCTCCGGGTTCCTGACCATGTGTGTCTCCTCTTCCTTCGGTCCCTCTGTGGAAAGGGGCTTGCATAACCACTACAAGTGAAGCACTATAAGTGAAGTGGTTTGTATGTCCGAGCCAACACCACATTGAACGGGGATCTTGTGCGAAAGCTGACCTACTTCATTGCCTGCTCCATCGACGGCTTCATCGGTGACCCGAGCGGTGATGCCTCGTCCATGCTCCGGTTCCTGGACGAGGAGTTCCTCGACTACCTCAAGTCCCAGTATCCGGAGACGGTTTCGACCGCAGGCCGCCGGCAGCTGGGATTTCACGGCGTCAGGAATCAGAAGTTCGACACCGTGATCCAGGGAAGGGTCAGCTACCAACTGGCCCTGGACGTCAACATCACCAGCCCGTATGCCCAACTGCGCGAGTTCGTGGCGTCCCGGACCATGAAGGAGTCGCCGGACCCGAACGTCGAACTCGTCTCCGGCGACGTGGTCGGCAGGGTGCGGGAACTCAAGGCGGAGGAGAGCGGCCTCGGAATCTGGCTCTGCGGTGGCTCACAGCTCGCTGGGGAGCTGCTCGACGAGATCGACGAGCTCGTGATCAAGACGTATCCGCTGGTCTACGGCTCGGGTATGCCGATGTTCGGATCGGATTTTGCGGCCACGGAGTTCATGTTGGACTCGGTGGCCGTCTTCGACAGCGGAGTACTGGTCAGGACGTACAGCCGCAAGCGCTGACCCCAGGCCCGCGGGCCGCGAAATCGGGTCGCCGTCGAGTCGATGTGCCGGTACTTGTTGACCATGACCTATTCCTCAGAAGAGTTGCTTCCCGGTACGCAGCGGGCGCTGCTGTACCGCATCGCCTCCGCACAGGTCGAAGGCCGTACGCCCTCGCTCGTCGCTGCCGTGCAGCGCCAGGGCCGGATCGTCTGGACCGGGTCGCGCAGTTGCGTCGACGGTCACGCCCCCGACTCCGATACCCAGTTCAGGATCGGTTCCCTGACCAAGACCTTCACAGCCGTGCTGGTCCTGCGGCTGCGTGACGAGGGGCTGCTCGATCTCGACGACCCACTGGAAAAGCACCTGCCAGGGACAGGCGTCGGCGGGGTCACCGTCCTCCAACTACTGGGCCACAGTGCGGGGCTGAGCGCCGAGTCGCCCGCGCCCTGGTGGGAGCGGACGCCGGGAACTCTGCGCCCCGAGCTTGCCGATGTCCTCGGCGAGCAGACGCGGATGCATCCTCCCGGCCGTCGTCACCATTACTCGAACCCCGGCTACTCAGTGCTCGGAGCGCTGATCGAGGCGGTGCGCGGCGCATCGTGGGCGGAGGTGCTGCAGCGCGAGATCCTGGAACCGTTGGGCATGCGTCGTACGAGCACCCAGCCGCAGGCGCCGCACGCGGGTGGCTGGGCCGTCCACCCGTGGGCCGATGTCATGCTTCCCGAACCGGCGGAGGACCTCGGTCTCATGGCACCGGCCGGGCAGCTCTGGTCGACCACCACCGACCTCCTCCGGTTCGCCGCCTTCCTCGTCGAGGGGGATGACCGTGTGCTCGGCGCCGCCTCGGTGGAGGAGATGCGTGCTCCGTCGGTGCCGTCCGCGTCCGGTCCCGGGGAGGGCGCTTACGGCCTCGGCCTGCAGGCCGTACAACAGAACGGCCGCACCCTGCTCGGGCACACCGGCTCGCTGCCGGGGTTCCTGGCCACGCTCTGGTTCAGCATCGAGGACGATGTGGCCGCCGTGGTGCTCACCAATGCCACTTCTGGGCCGCCCGCCGCAACGGTCGCCGCGGACCTCGTGGAGATCGTCGCCGAGGCCGAGCCGCGCATCCCTGAGCCCTGGCGCCCGCTGCCCGAGGCCGAACCGGGACTCCTCGCGCTGACCGGACTCTGGTTCTGGGGCACACGCCCGAATGTCCTGCGCCTTACTGCAGACCGGGGGCTGGAACTGGGGCCGCTGCGTGGCGACGGCCGCAGTGCCCGATTCGTCGCACAGCCGGACGGCACCTGGACCGGCCTCGACGGTTATTACGCGGGGGAGACGCTCCGTGTCGTCCGGGACGTCGACGGAAGCGTGAGCCACCTCGACCTGGGGTCGTTCGTCTTCACACGTGAGCCGTACGATCCCGCGTCGGCTGTTCCTGGTGGGGTCGACGCGGAGGGCTGGCGGGGCCTCGGCGCCTGAGCGTCACGGCGTCCGGCGTCTCGTTTCACGTGAAACGCGACGCCGGAGCCCGCTCATGCCGTCAACTCCCTTTCCAGCGGCGTGCGGAAGCGTGGAGTGATCCGTGTTTCCCCCACCCACTCCGACAGTCGGGACGCCTCCGCCTCGATCGCGCCGGTGGCATCCCGGCCGATGTCGGACAGCAGCCGCCAGACCGGCTCGCCATCGGCTCGCTGTGCCCAGCCACCCACGATCTCGCCGTTCCACCACACCGTCGGGCCGATGTTGCCGGCCCGGTCGAAGAGTGCTGCCCGGTGTTCGGCCGGAAGGTGGAAACCACGATCGGCCCAGCCCATCGCGCTCGGGTCGAGGGCGGGAAGCAGTGCCGCCCACGGCTCAAGGGAAGGTTCGGGCTCCGTGTCCCCCGGGGAGACCCAGCCCGTCGCGCCGCTGTCGAGCCGCACCTCCTCGGCTCCGGTGGCTGCCAGCGCACTGCGTACCTGGCCGAGGCCCCAGCCCGGCCACCACTTCAGATCGGCCTCGGTCGCGGGGCCGTACGAGCGGAGATAGCGCAGGGCCAGTTCCGCCTGTGCCTCTGCGGGCTCCCGGGCGGGCCATGGCTCGCCTGCCGTCCAGCGGAACTGGCTGGAGGTCCAGGAGCCGCGCGGCCGGTCCCGGCGGATCAGGCCTTCGGCTGCCAGTACCCGCAGGACACGGGTGGCGACTCCCTGAACTGTCTCCTGTTTTTTGCCGGGGAAGATCGTGATCTTCGTACGCAGCGCCGGTACGGCGGCGGACAGCTCGCTGCCGGTGGCGGAGCCGCGCGCTGTGAGGGCGGCCAGGGTCGCCTTTTCCGTCTCGATGAGCCAGCTCTCGTCCAGTTTGTTCGCGTCGTCCTGCAGGTGCTTGAGGAAGGTCCGGCGCTCCTTGGCGGCCACGGCTCGGGCGTTCGACGCATCGACATACGGGGCGAGCCCGCTCGATACCGTGAAGAGGGTGTTGCGCATGGAGAGCAGCCGGACCAGCGAGACGTCCTCGTAAAGAGCTCGCTCCACCGTGTCCACGTCCGCCTCGGCGAGCCGGGCGCAGGTGGAAAGAAAGACAGTGGCCGCGTCGGTGGCGTGCAGGGCAACGACCGCGTCGGCCACGGACACCGCGGATGCGGCCCGCACGGAGGGCGCCAGGAGGTGACGTCGGCCGAGTCTGATCCGGCGCTGTGTGTCGCTTATGGCGTGCATCGAGCGCTCCTTCGGTCCGTCGGATCCTGTCGATTCCGAGCTGCGGTCACAGAGCAAGCTTGAAACCTACGTGACTGGCGGTGAAGCCGAGCCGCTCGTAGAAGCGATGGGCATCGGTCCGGGTCGCATCGGACGTCAGCTGGACCAACTGGCAGTTCTGGCGCCGGGATTCGTCCACGGCCCACTGGATCAGCCGGGTGCCGAGGCCGCTGCCGCGCTCATCGGCATGGACGCGAACACCCTCGATGATGGAGCGGGTCGAGCCGCGCCGGGAGAGCCCGGGGACCACCGTCAGCTGCAGGGTCCCGACAACACCGCCTGTGCGGACGGCGACGACCAGGTGCTGGTTCGGGTCATCGGCGAGCCGCTGGAACGCGGCGTGGTAGGGGGCGAGATCGTCCAGCGACTCGCGCTGCGCGCCCAGCGGATCGTCCGCGAGCATGGCCACGACGGCCGGGATGTCGGTGGGGGCCGCCGGGCGTATTTCCAGATCGCTCATGATCGGCAGACTACGCAGTTCAGGTGGCCTACGCGGGGACCTTCAGCTCTTCGACCGCCGTGACGAGCGGGGCCAACTCGGGGTTCCTGGCCGCCTCGTCGAGGGCGGCGCGCAGAGCGGCGTCATTGGTCGGCCGGGCCTGGGCGAGCAGTGTGAGGCCGGCATCGGTGACGTTGGTGTAGATGCCGCGGCGGTCGGTGTCGCAGAGATACCGGGTCAGCAGCCCGCGGTCTTCGAGGCGGCTGACAAGACGGGTGGTGGCGCTCTGGCTGAGCACGACCGCGTCGGCGACCTGCTTCATCTGCAGATGGCCGCCCGGGCCGTTGTGCTGTCGGCTCAGGACGTCGAGCAGGGAGTACTCCCGCACGCTGAGCCCGTGCCCGGACTGCAGGGCCCGTTCGATGTGGGACTCGATCTTGCCGTGGAGCAGGGAGAGGGCGCACCAGCCCTGCGAGAGGGCAGTCAGTGCAGGGTCCGTCGCTGTCATGGTCTCTCCTCCGTGCGGAGCCGCTTGCCTCCAGGATAGAGGACGTCTGCAATAGACCGCGTTTGCAAATAATCGGCGTCTGCAATTATTGTTGACGCTTGTAAGGCGCAGACGCAATTTCTTGAGAAAGTGAAACCCATGCCGCTCGCGCTCCTCGCCCTCGCCATGGGGGCATTCGGTATCGGAACCACCGAGTTCGTGATCATGGGGCTGCTCCCCGAGGTTGCTGCGGACTTCCGGGTCTCGATCCCCACCGCAGGATTCCTGGTCACCGGCTACGCACTCGGAGTTGTACTCGGCGCTCCGCTGATGACGGTCCTTGGCACGCGGGTCTCGCGCAAACGCATGCTCATGCTCCTGATGGGGCTGTTCATCGTGGGCAATGTGGTGTCCGCCGTCGCCCCCGTCTTCGGTGTGATGCTCGCCGGGCGAGTGATCGCCTCCCTCGCCCACGGTGCCTTCTTCGGCATCGGATCGGTCGTCGCGGCCGATCTGGTCACCCCACAGAAGAAGGCCGGCGCGATCGCCATGATGTTCACCGGCCTCACCGTCGCCAACGTCGTCGGCGTACCGCTCGGCACGTACATCGGGCAGAGCGTCGGGTGGCGGACCACGTTCTTCGTCGTTGCGGCCCTCGGAGCCGTCGGCCTTCTGGGCGTGGCCAGGCTGGTGCCCGAGCAGCCGAAGGCCGAAGGCGTGCGGCTCCGCCATGAGCTGGCCGCGTTCCGCAATGTGCAGGTGCTGCTCGCCATGGCGATGACCGTCCTGGGCTTCGGTGGAGTTTTCGCCGCGATCACCTACATCACGCCGATGATGACCGAGGTCGCCGACTACTCGGCGTCCTCCGTCACCTGGCTGCTGGTCCTCTTCGGGCTCGGCATGGTCGGGGGCAATCTGCTCGGCGGCAAGTTCGCCGACCGCCACCTGATGCCGATGCTGTACGTGTCGCTGGGCGCCCTGTCCGTGATCCTGGCAGTCTTCACGCTGACCGCCCACAACAAGATCGCGGCAGCCGTCACCATCGTGCTGATCGGTGGCCTGGGCTTCGCGACCGTACCTCCGCTGCAGAAGCGGGTTCTCGACCAGGCGGCGGGGGCGCCGACCCTCGCCTCCGCCGTCAACATCGGCGCCTTCAACCTCGGCAACGCGCTGTCAGCGTGGCTCGGCGGCCTCGTCATTGCCGCCGGTCTCGGTTACACCGCACCCAACTGGGTCGGCGCCGCACTGGCTGCTTCCGCTCTGGTCCTCGCTGTCCTTTCCAGCGCCCTGGAGCGCCGGACGGTCACCCGCAGCCGCCTTGTCGCCGGACGCATTCCCGAGCCGGTCGAGGCATCCGTCGCCCGGCACTGACACCCCCACAACACGCGCGCTCACCACAGGGCGCGCACTCTCCACCGCATCAAGGAGCCATTTCTCATGAGCACCGCCCTCTCCATGGCCGTTGCCCCGCTGACCATTCAGGACGCGGAATTGCTGGTCGCCGCAGTCCGCACCGCCGCCGAGGCCGCCGGTGTCACCGCCACTGTGACGGCCCTCGACGCGGGCGGCCACCTGTTGGCCTTCCGCCGTGCTGGCCGCCATCCACGGTGACACAAACGTCCGGCTCGCGGTCTGGTCCGACTGACGGGACAACGGGCCGGTGACAGGCATTTCCCCGGCCCCCGGTGCCGTTCAGCCCGGTCTGCGTCAGCCCGTCGCCACGGTCAAGGGTGCGAAGCGACGGGCCCAGTCGCCCGGCAGGTCCGGGGACCGGTAGGCCATCACCGTGGTTCCGGAGCCGGTCGGCTGCAGACCGCACTCCTTGAGCCGGTCCAGCAGTTCTTCATGGCGTGCGTCGATGTCCGCGCGCAAGGGGCGGTCCGTCGCCTGCGCGAGGGAGTCGACGAGCGCCAGCGCCGTGACGGTGTCCCGGGCGATCAGCGGACCGACCACATGGACCCCGTCGCTCGGCCACAGCGCCGCGTAGCCGACAAGACCGTCCTTGTACTCCGCGACCCGGAGGTGATCTGCGAAGGCCGGCAGCCGGGCAAGGAGATGCGTCCGGTCCGCGCCGAACACCTCCGCGTCCAGCCAGAGCATGGCGCGCAGATCCTCGGCCGTCGCCGGACGGACGGCCATGGCGGACGATGCGGGAGTGCCGTCACCCGACGCGCCGGTCGGCCGGAAGCGACCACTGATGCGCTCGGCCCGGCCCACCCCTTCGAAACCGAGCTCTTCGTACAGCGGCTGCCCGGCCAGCGTCGCGTACAGGCTGAGTGGCGTCTCCCTCGCCGTTTCGATCACTTGGTGCATCAGGCGCCGGGCGATCCCCTGGCGCGCGTACCGCTCGGCGACGAGGAGCATGCCGATGGCGGCGAGGCCCTGGCCGTACGAGGTCATCACACAGGCGGCCATCAGGCCTTTGCCCTCGGGATCATCGATGCCGTAGCCCGTCCCTGCGGAGAGGAGCAGGGCCCAGCGGTGCTCGTCACGCGGCCAGCCGCGGTCCTCGGAGAGATTGGCGCAGGCGACCAGGTCTCCCCGGGTGAGGCGCCGGATGGGCGTATCGGTGTGCGGGTGGGGCAGTGGGCTGGGCATGAGGGCCAGGCTGTCCGACGCAGTGATCGCTCGTCCACCGCTTTACCGGATCCGGCCGAGACGCATATGCGCCGACCGCGCAGACCGTGCCCGCGCGGCCAGAGAGCCGAGCCCGCGGTGAGGGCTCGGCGGCGAGCTGCACGCGTGCGCAGTTTCACGTGAAACACGCAGCTGAGTGACGGTCAGAGGTGATCCGGCGCTGATGCGTGTTGCCCGCATTGTCCTCGGTTCCCGGCCCGGCCATGGGGCAAAAGAGCATAACGGGAGAACTCGTTCGGATACCCGGACTTCCCGCTATTTGTCCGACCTGCAGGTGTCGCAGGCATGCTGGGGCGAGGGACCGCAGGCGGTGCGTGCGGTGTCGGCACGCTCATGCGACCAGAAGATGCTCGAGGCGAGGCACAGTTATGGACGCTCCGGCCACCATGTCGACCGGCGACGGAACTTCGAGATACCCCGACGCAACCCTGATCCGCCGCACCCTGGCAGAGCTCACTCCTGTCGCGGACCAGGCCACCTCGTACTTCTACGCCCTGCTCTTCGTGCGCCACCCCGATCTGCGGGCCATGTTTCCGGTCGCGATGGACCCCCAGCGCGACCGTCTCCTCCGGGCGATCCTCACGGCTGCCGACCGGATGGACGACCCCGATGCGCTGACCGGGTACCTCGGCGGACTGGCCCGCGGGCACCGTAAATACGGCGCTCTGCCCGCGCACTATCCCGCATTCGGCGAGGCTCTCCTCGGCGCACTGAGCCGCTACGCCACCACATGGGACGGGGAGACCGAAGCGGCCTGGATCCGTGCCTACACCGCGATTTCGCAGATCATGATCGACGCGGCTGCCGAGGACGAGGAACGGGCTCCCGGCTGGTGGCTGGCGGAGGTTGTCTCCCACGACCGCAGAACGCCCGACACAGCGGTCCTCACCGTCCGTCCCGACCAGGCGTATCCCTTTCTCGCGGGCCAGTACGCCGCCATGGAAACCCCATGGCGGCCACGGATCTGGCGGCATTACTCCTTCGCCTCGGCCCCTCGGCCCGACGGTCTGCTCACCTTCCATGTCAAGGCGGTCCCGGCGGGCTGGGTCTCCACCGCTCTGGTGCGCCGGGCCCGCCCCGGCGACGTGGTGCGTCTCGGCCCGCCCACCGGCTCGATGACCGTCGACCACACCACCCACAACGGTCTGCTCTGCCTGGGCGGCGGCACGGGTATCGCGCCCATCAAGGCACTTGTCGAGGATGTCGCGGAGCACGGCGACCGGCGCCCGGTGGAGGTCTTCTACGGCGCACGCAGCGACCGCGACCTGTACGACATCGACACGATGCTGCGGCTCCAGAAGACCTTTCCCTGGCTCGCCGTACGGCCTGTGGTCTCCAGCGGTACGGGGAGCGGGCTGAAAGGCCTGCTGCCCGACGCGGTGCGCGAGGGCGGTCCGTGGCCCGAGTACGACGCCTATCTCGCGGGGCCGCCGGGGATGATCCGTAGCGTCGTGGATGTCCTCAGAGGGACCGGTATGCCGCCCGAGCGCATCCGGCATGACTTCGTTGAGGAACTGGCGCCCCTGGGTCCGGGCTGACCACGACGGCCCATCCCCGTCGGCATGGGGCCTCCGGGCTCGGGATCAGCCCAGGTCGGGCGCGTGCATCGCCCGGACGCCCTCGATGTTGCCGTCCAGGTAGTGCCGCAGCGACAGCGGCACGAGATGGACGGCGGCGATCCCGATCCGGCTGAACGGCACCCGTACGACGTCGTACTCGCCGCACGGATCGTCGATCTCGGGACCGTGCCGCCGGGACAGGTCCATCGAGTCCAGCCGGCAGACGAAGAAGTGCTGGACTTTGACACCCTTCACCCCACCGCCCTCGATGTGTTCCACGGTGTCGACGAAGCAGGGGACCACATCGGTGATCTTGGCGCCGAGCTCTTCGTCCACCTCGCGGTGGAGTGCGTCGACGACGGTTGCGTCCTCGGGCTCGACCCCGCCGCCCGGCGTGAGCCAGTACGGATCCACCCCCGGCTTGGTGCGCTTGATGAGGATGAGGTCGTTGCCGTCGAGCAGGATGGCGCGTGCGGTGCGCTTGACCACAGGACGTTCGGTCATGGCAAGAGAGTGGCCCACAGAACCCTTTCTGAAACACCCGCCCTGCCGTCGGGTCACCAATCGACGGCAGCGCGCACCAGCCACTCGTGCGCCCGCGCGATATGCGACAACGCGAGTGTGCCGGTCCGCGCGGCCAGGAAGTAGGTGCGCAGCGGCGGCACGGGCGGGTCCAGGAGGGCCACCACCTCGCCGCGCTCCAGTGCCCCCTCGCACAGATAGCGCGGCAGCACAGCGAGTCCGGCGCCCGCCGCGGTGCACTCCAGGACCGCGCGCAGATCCGGCGCGATGACGGTGCCCGCCACGGCCGGCCGCCCGTCGAAGACGGCGGCCCAGTAGCGGGAGACGAGCGGAAGGCTTTCATGTACCTCCACCACCGGCAGCTGCTGAAGCACCACGGGACCCTTGTGTCGCAGCGCTCCGGGTCCGAGGCGTGCCGCCCAGCGCGGGGCGGCGACCAGCACATGCTCTTCGTCGCAGAGCGGAGTCGCGGTGAGCAGACCACCGCGCGGACGGACCGTCGCGATGGCCAGATCGTGATGTCCGGCGGCGAGCCCCTCCAGTGCCTCCTCGGAATGGGCGAGGAACGTGCTGCGCAGGGCGAGGCCCTGGGAGACGAGGGGGGTGAGCGCGGGCAGGGCCCGCAACGAGGTGAATTCCGGCGGACCGGCCAGATGCAGCGTCCGTACGATCGACTCCTCGTCGAGCCCCGTCTCGGCGATCTCGACCAGTGCGTCCAGATGGGGAGCCGCCCGGTGCGCGAGCTCGTCGCCCACGGTGGTCGGGGTGACGCCGCGGGCCCTGCGCAGGAAGAGCGGACGGCCCAGCTGCCGTTCCAGCGTGCGTATCTGCGAGGTGACCGCGGGCTGGGAGAGACCGAGCAGCGCGGCGGCCCGGGTAAAGGAACCGGCCCGGTGCACCGCGACGAATGTGCGCAGCAGGGCCAGGTCCATGTCCGGTTCCCTCCCGCCCTTTTGACGTGTCCGACCCGAACAATCATAAATATGTCGATAGGTCGCTGTCGCTACCGTGATTGGACTCTGACACAGAGTCAATTACCCTTCTACAGAAGGTTCTTCGCGCGTGGAACCGGGACGGTCCGAGCCACGAGGGGGGAGGCTCGGACCGTCCGTACCGCTGGTTCTCCTCTGTGCTGACCTGGCCCCCTGGCGTCCCTCCCGCCCTAGGGCGTGTTTCGAAAGTCCCGCCTGCCTGGCGGCGTCTGGCACGCACGCTCGCTGCGTTGTCGGGCTCGCCCCGATACGCCCAGTATCGGGGCGACCCTCCGCCTTGCGATCGCACGCACCAG